>JANNKX010000058.1:0-16469 GCA_031396505.1 Rhodobacterales bacterium | reverse complement strand
GTTTACAACGCGCCCGGTGTGGCGCTGGTGACGGGCGGCGGGACTTACGCGATGGAAGCGGTCGCGCGGCAGTTTGGCCAGGGCGATGTGCTGGTGGTGCGCAACGGGTGGTTTTCCTATCGGTGGAGCCAGATTTTCGATGCGGGTGGGTTCGCGGGCGAGGTGACCGTTGCAATGGCCCGGCGCGCGGTGGACAGCCCGCGTGCGCCCTTTGCACCGCCACCCATCGCCGAAGTGGTGGCACTGATCCGCGACAAGCGCCCCGAGGCGGTGTTTGCGCCGCATGTGGAAACCTCGGCGGGGTTGATCCTGCCGGATGATTACATCCGCGCTTTGGCGGATGCGGCACATGAGGTGGGGGCGATTTTGGTGCTGGATTGCATCGCGTCAGGCTGCATCTGGGTGGATATGGCCGCCACCGGCGTGGATGTCGTGATTTCGGCACCGCAGAAGGGCTGGTCAGCCTCGCCCTGCGCCGGGTTGGTGATGATGTCGGAACGTGCGGCGCGGCGGCTGGAGACGACAACCTCGAACAGTTTTGCGATTGATCTTAAAAAGTGGCGCAGCATCATGGCGACCTATGAGGGCGGCGGGCACGCCTATCACGCCACGATGCCAACCGATGCGCTGGTTGGTTTTCGCGATGCGATGATGGAGACGCGGGCGATGGGCTTTGCGCAGGCCAAGGCCGCGCAGTGGGCGTTGGGCACCGAGGTGCGGGGCATGCTGGCGGAAAAGCAGGTGCCATCCGTGGCCGCTGTGGGGTTCGAGGCACCGGGCGTGGTGGTCAGCTATACCGATGATGTCGAGGTCCAGACAGGGCGCAAGTTTGCCGCGCAAGGCATGCAGATTGCGGCAGGCGTGCCCTTACAGGTGGGTGAGGGCGAACATTTCCGCACATTCCGGATCGGGCTGTTCGGGCTTGACAAGCTGGCCGATGTGCCGGGCACCGTCGCGCGGTTGCGTGCCGTGGTTGACCGGGTGCTTTGACGATCTCTGTAAAACCAAGGGGCCGGGCTATTTGACCCCGAGGCCGGTGCGCATCAAGGCTTTGCGCACCGGGTCCGTGCCGTGCAGCAGGCGCAGGCCCTGCGCGCGCAGATCGCGCATCGTCTGAGTGCCAGCCATCGACGCACGGTTCAACGCATCAATCCCGGTCACGCGCAGGCGGATATCGGGGTGACGTGCGCGGGCATAGGCGTCCAGCATGGTCTGATCGCCAAGGGTGGCGGGGCTGGCGGTTGCAAGATCACGCAGGGTGGCGATGTCGGCAAGGCTCATGTTCAGGCCTTGTGCGCCGATCGGGGGCACGACATGGGCGGCCTCGGCGATCAGGGCTGTGCGCTCGCCCGTCAGGGCATCGGCGATTTGGCTGATGATCGGCCAGACGCTGCGGCGCGAGGCGAGTGTCAGCGGGCCCATCACATGACAGGATCGCAGCGTCGCCTCGGCCGCAAAATCGGCATCATTCAGGGCGGCAAGGCGCGTGGCCTGCGCGCCGGTTTCCATCCAGACGACGGCGGAACAGGGCAGGCCATCGCGGTTGGGCAGGGGCACAAGGGTGAAGGGGCCGCCACTGCGGTGCACCTCGGTCGAGATATTGTCATGCGGGACCGGGTGGGTAACGGCAAAGGTCAGCGCCTTTTGGCCATAGCGCAGCGTGCGCGCGCCGATGCCAAGGTCTGCGCGCACAGGCGAGGCACGGCCATCGGCGGCGATCAACAGATGTGCGCTGATGCGGGCACCGTCCGTCAGGGTGACGCGCGCGGCGGTTTGCCGGGTGGTGACGCGGGCGAAGCCAATGCCGGGGCGGAAATCCACCTGCGGCATGCGGGCGATATGGGCCGTGATTTCGCGGCGCAGCAGCCAGTTGGGCAGGTTCCATCCGAAGGGCAGGTCCGACACATCGCTGGCGTCGAAATCGCAGGTCATGCGCGCGCCGCCCTCTGCACCGCCGGCATCAACGATGCGCATCGTTTGCAAAGGGGTGGCGTGTGGGGCAAGCGTTTCCCACAGCCCGGCCTGTTGCAGCGTGGCGCGGGCCGGTTGCAAAAAGGCGGTGGTGCGCAGATCAGCGCCTTCTGCGCTTTGATCGGTGACCGGGGCTTGCGGTTCGACGCAGATCACGGAAAAACCCGCGGTGCCAAAGGCAGCGGCGGCGACAAGGCCCGCAACGCCGCCGCCGCAGATCAGGATATCGGTGTTTTCAAGCATGTCCATCCGCCTAACATGACGTGGATTTCACGCGGGGCCAAGCGACATAGTGTCCTTAAACAAGCCGCATCAGGAACGGCGCAAGATCAGCGGTATGGTATTCGATATGCGGCGCGGGCGTGGGGTCCGGCGCCACATGCACAGTGCGCATCCCCATCGCATGGGGTGCGGCGAGGTTACGGGGCTCGTCCTCGAACATCGCGGCGGTGGCGGGGTTGATGCCATCGGTGGCAAAGATGGCCTCGAACGCGGCGCGGTCGGGTTTGGGGCGGAAACCGGCATGTTCAACGCCGTAGACCGCATCAAAGACGCCGGTTAACCCGCGCGCCGCAATAACGTTTCTGGCATAGGGGGCAGAGCCGTTCGTGTAGACGATACGCCGACCCGGCAGGGCTGCTATGGCGCGGGCAAGGGCAGGGTCGGGTTGCAGAGGGTGCATCGAGATATCATGCACATCCACAAGGTAGGGTGTCGGGTCGACCTGATGTTCGGCCATCAGGCCCGCCAGTGTCGTGCCATAGGTCTGCCAGTAATGGGTGCGCAGGCGATCCGCCTCGGGGCGGTCCACGCGCAGCGCGGTCATCACCCAATCGGTCATTTTCACCTCGATCTGGTCAAACAGCCGGGCCGAGGGCGGATAAAGCGTATTATCAAGGTCAAAGACCCAGGTGCGGACATGTGTGAAGTGTGTTTTTGCCATGCGAAGGGTGTAGGGCGGGGCCCCGCGTGGGGCAATGGGTTGATTGCGGTTTGGCGCGGGGCTAGGGTCTGTGGCGTGCATGAAAGGGCGAAACCGTTGCAGAAAGATGCCTATTCCCTGATCCTTGAGGCGATTGACGCAGGGCATTTCAAACCGGGTGACCGGCTGGTCGAATCCGAACTCGCCGACCGTTTCGGCGTCTCGCGCACCCCTGTGCGTGAAGCGTTGCAGCGGCTGGAGACGCAATCCATGCTGACGCGCGACGGGCGCAGCCTGATCATCGCATCGCTGGATCACAACCAGTTGGCAGAGTTATATGCGGTGCGCACGGAACTGGAGGGGTTGGCCGCACGGCTGGCCGCACGGGCCGCGACGGATGAGGAAATTCGCGTGCTGCGCGGCATGGTCAACGACGACCGACGCCTGATCGGGGGGGATCCGCGCGACCTGTCGCGCGCCAACAAACGCTTTCACAAGCAGATCCATCTGGCCAGCCATAACCGGTTTCTGGTGCAGCAACTGGACCTTGTGCAGCGGTCGATGGCGTTGATGGCGACCACGTCCTTTGCCGCCGAAGGCCGCGATGCGGTGGGCCTTGGCGAACATGACAAGATCATTGCGGCGATCGAGGCGCGCGATCCGGATGCCGCCTATGCCGCGCTGCGCACCCATATTTCCAAGGCGTTCGAAACCCGTTTGCGGGTCGACGCAGGCGAATTGCGTACGCGGTAGAACGGATCACCTGCAATCTGATACCGATCGAAAGCCAATCCGCTTTAGCCGGGCTTTTGTGCCAGATCAAAATGCCCGTGCGAGGTCTTGTCCCAGTAGAAAGGGCGCAACAGCACCTCATACAGCGCCTTGTAAGATGCAAGTGCGGCCAGCGGATAATAGAGATGCAAGGTCGGCACCCACCACAATGACAACCCACCCCCGCGCCGCGCCAAACCAACAAGATTGGTTGCAATCGTTGTCGCCTCGGCCGCAAGAAACACTGCGATCAGGGGCATGAACACGTTTTGCGGCATGATTGCGCGCGCCGGATGATCGAACCCCAGCGATATCACCCAGAGCGACCACATCACCGGCACCAGCAGCGCCTGCGAGATCGACCCCAGAAACAGCACCTGAAACCCGGCAAACCGCCTCCACCCCAATTGCCGCCGCAACAGGCCGGGGTCGCGCATGTGCACGCCATAGGTGATCATATAGCCCTTGATCCAACGCGAGCGTTGCCGCACCCAGGGCAGAAACCGGCAATTCGCCTCTTCTTCGGTGACGGTGGTGATCAGTTCGGTACGAAAGCCATGCCGCGCCAGACGAACGCCCAGATCAGCGTCTTCTGTCACGTTATGCGCATCCCATGCCCCAAGCGATTCCAACGCCGTGCGGCGAAAGAACAGGGTCGTGCCCCCCAACGGCAGCACAAGGCCAAGGCGTGCGATGCCCGGCAGCATCACACGAAACCATGCGGCATATTCGATGGTGAAACAGCGCGACAACCAGTTGCTGCGCGGGTTGTAGAAATCCAAGATCCCTTGCAGGCAGGCGACATCTGCCCCGCATTGGTGAAACCGCTGCACCACGCGGGAAATCTGATCCGGGGCGGGGGCATCTTCGGCGTCATAGACCCCGATGATCGACCCCCGGCAAAACCCAAGCGCGTGGTTCAGCGCGCGCGGTTTGGTCTTCAACGGCCCGCGCGGCACCACGATCACACGCATCCATGCGGGCAAAGCGACCGCGTCAATGGCGCCGCGGGTCAGGCCATCATCCTCTTCCACCGCAAGGATCACATCCAGCAGGTGATGCGGATAATCCAGCCGGCCAAGGCGTTGCACCAGACGGGGCGCGATATCCGCCTCGCGGTACAGGGCGACAATGACGGAAACAACGGGCAGGCGGGCCACAATCACGGGCGGACCTGGGGGCACGGGCGGGCGCAGGGCGGCGATCAGGGCGGCGATTTTCAGGGCCATGCTGGCCAGCATCGTGACAAAGCCCCAGATCACAAGGGCAATGATGCTGGCCTGCGGGGCCGCAGCAGCAATCGCGGCAAGAGCAACCACCACCACCGCAATCAACGGAAAATACCGCACGGATGACCAGTTCCGGCAGCTTTCCGCCAGCGGCACACAGGTTTCGGCGGCCTGTCCCAGACTGCCGCCACGCAATGCCAGCAGCTTTTCCTGAATCAGGGATTGCGGGGCAAGATGCGGCAGGAACAGGCCCTGATGCCCGGTCAGTGCGGGCAGACGCGGCACGGTGGCGGGATCGGACACCGCCACGATCAGCGTGTGGCCCAACCGCCGGATTGGCAGCACACCTTCGTTCAGGCAGCGTTGCGCGCCCATCACATCAATCAGGCGCGGGTCGGGCGACAAGCGGGCGGGGTCAACCTGTGGCAGGCTATCGCGGCGGCCAAGCGGGCCGTAAAGGCGCAATTCGTCCAGCGGCAATTGCTGCAGATCAGACACGGTTGCGGCATGAAACGGGCGATCACCCGGCGCGCGGGCGGTCTGATCTTGCACAAGATGCAGTCGTGGTGCGGCCATGGCGTCCTGCCCAGATCGGCGTGATATGCCGACAGTTGCAGATAAACCCTTAACCGCCCGTTAACGGCGTTCAGGCCGCGCGGCGGGCCTGCATCGCGGCGGCAAAACGTTCGAACAGGTAATAGCTGTCTTGCGGGCCGGGTGAGGCCTCGGGGTGGTACTGTACCGAAAAGACCGGCTTGCCGTCCAGCGCGATGCCACAGTTTGATCCGTCAAACAGGCTGACATGGGTTTCGGAAACGCCGTCCGGCAGGGTCTGGCTGTCGACCGTAAAGCCGTGGTTCATCGATGTGATTTCCACCTTGCCCGTGGTCAGATCCTTGACAGGGTGGTTGGCTCCGTGATGGCCGTGGTTCATCTTGACGGTGCGCGCGCCAAGCGCCAGCGCCAGCATCTGGTGCCCAAGGCAGATGCCAAACACCGGCAGCCCATGCGCCAGCACGCCCTGGATCATCGGCACAGCATAGGCACCCGTGGCCGCCGGATCGCCGGGGCCATTGGACAGAAACACGCCTTCGGGGTTCAGGGCCATGACCTCATCGGCGGTGGCCGACGCGGGCAGCACTGTCACCGCGCAGCCAGCCGATGCAAGGCAACGCAGGATGTTGCGTTTTGCGCCATAATCAATCGCCACCACACGCAGGCCCGCGCCTTTGCGCCGGGTATAGCCTGCGGGCCAGGCCCAGCGTTGTTCATCCCATGTGTAGGATTGTGCGCAAGTCACATCCTTTGCCAGATCAAGGCCAACCAGCCCCTTCCATGCGCGCGCCTTCGCCACCAGCGCACCAATGTCGAACACGCCCGCCGGATCATGCGCCAGCGCCACATGCGGCGCACCCTGCTGGCGGATTGCCCGCGTCAGGCGGCGCGTATCAAGACCGCCCACACCGATGCGCCCCTTGCGCAGCAACCATGACGTCAGATCCCCCGTCGCGCGCCAGTTTGACGGCGTGGTGGGATCCCATTTCACGACCATGCCTGCGGCCACCGGATCGGCAGATTCATCATCCTCGGCCGTGACGCCGACATTGCCGATATGGGGAAAGGTGAAGGTCACGATCTGCCCGGCATAGGACGGGTCTGTCATGATTTCCTGATAGCCCGTCATCGCGGTGTTGAACACCAGTTCGGCCACCGTTTCCCCCGTGGCCCCGAACCCCATGCCGTAAAACACCGTGCCATCAGCCATGGCAAGGCAGGCCGTCGGTTTGGTGGGCAGATCGGACCGGGTCGGCATGGGCAGCCCCTGTGATGAGATGAATTCAACGGGTCATAAAGGGGCCACCTGTCGGGGTCAAGGCCCGGTATCAAATGTTTTATTACTGTATATCAATAGGTTGTCGAATTCTCTGATGGTTGTCCTTTTGCCTGCGGCGGGGTATGGTCGGGCTTTGCTGCGACAAAACGGGAAATCTTGGCATGAACCTGCGTGAACGGCTGCAAACCGCCCTGAAAGACGCGATGAAGGCGCGCGAGGCCGCACGGCTTTCGACGCTGCGTCTGGTGAACGCGGCGATCAAGGACCGCGATATCGCCAGCCGGGGCGACGGCGGCGACGAAATGGTGGGCGACACCGATATTCTGGCCATTCTGGGGCGGCTGGTCAAACAGCGGCAGGAAAGCGCACGCGCCTATGAAGAGGGCGGGCGGCTGGAACTCGCCGAAAAGGAACTGGCAGAAATCAAGGTGATTGAGGATTTCCTGCCAAGGCAGTTGACTGCGGTCGAGGTGGACGCGGCGATTGCGGCGACCATTGCAAATGTCGGCGCAACCGGAATCCGCGATATGGGCCGGGTGATGGCAGAGCTGAAGGGCAACTATACCGGGCAGATGGATTTCGGCACGGTGGGCGCGCGGGTAAAAGGAATATTGGCATGAAGGCAGCGATAACGGCGATGTGTCTGGTGGTCCTGTCGGGCTGTGTGGTGTTGCCCGTGGGTACGGTTGCCCCGCCTGCCGGTGGTGGCGCGTCCCAGCAGGGGCGCGAACGGTTTACCTTCGCGTCCACGACCACCCGCGCGACGCTGGCCTATGCCTGCACGCCGGGAAATGGTGCCGCCGCGCGCGCACAATCCACCCATGCGGCCTTTGACGCGGCCCTTTCGGGCTTTGTCGCGCGGCAAGCGGCAGCCAGTATTGCGGCGCGCGATGCGGGCCAGCTTGGGGCGGCGTTCGATGCCGATTTGCGCGCGCAAGGCGATGCCTTTTCGGCAAACCAACGCGCCGAACTTGACGCGCGTTATGGCTGTATTCCGGCTGGCAACGCCTGACGCAGGATCGCTTTCTCCCCCAAGACGAAAATCCTTGTGGCGCATATTGGCGGCAAGTGGTTTCTGATTTTGCCACGCCGCAACACACGAATGCATAACGGCGTTTGCCACCGCTGCAGGCCTGCGCCGTCGCGTCTGGCGCAGGTCAGGCTGGCGGTATGGACTGCATCGCCACATCGCGCAGGCGCGCTTGCACGTCATTGCGCAGGGCCACGCGTTCTTCTTCGCTCAGGAATGCGCCCAGTTCCACTTCGCGGCCATTGCCACGCAGCGTCAGGTAATCGGGCACCGGACCGCCCGTTGCATGCAGCGTCACCTGCACCCAATGCGGGTTGGCCTCCCATGCCGCATAGGCCCCGCGCGGCCCGCGCCGTTCCAGCGTGATGCGATCTGGGTAAATGCGCAGGTCTTCGGTGATCGCGCGGTCACGGTTGTTGCGTGTGATCGCAAACCAGATCGCGCCCAACGCGGCCAGCAGAAAGGGCAGCAAGGCCCACACCACAGGCGATCCGAAAACCGCCAGCAAGGGTATCGCAAGCAGCACCGCCGTCGCCCCGATGAACCAGACGAACCCTTCGGGCGGCAATGACCGGTGCGGCCATGCGCGCAGTTGGGCAAAAGGCACCGTGGCGGCGTCAGGGTTGGGGGTAAGGGGGTGCCATGTATAGGGCATATCGGGCCTGTGTTGATTACGTCAGACCTAAACGGTTTTGCGTGCCTGCCACATGCGGTAAAGCGCCACGAGGCTGGCAAGTGCGATGCCGCACAAAGAGAGAAACCCCATTATCCCGCCGACGAACGAAATCTGATTTGCAACGCCGTAAAACTCTTCTGCTTCAGTGTATCGGCGCGGCATGCCCCCCGATGTTGCCGCGATCACTCGCTGAGGGAACAGTGTCAGTCCTGCCCCGATGTGCAGCATGACAAACAGTGCTGACCCCAGAGAGGCGGGATAGGGCACCGCGCGGGCGATCAACGCCAACGGCAGTGCAACACCGATCATCAACAGGCCGAATTGTTTGAGAGAATGATGCGTAGCCACGACATAGTATGTGTCGTGCAAGCTTTCATCTATTCCACCATAGACCACAGATGTCATCGTTGCGCCCAACACCGTAAAGGCAACGATCGTGATGCCGGTGATCATTGCCATCACAGCGGCAGGCGCAAGCCCGGTGCGCCATGCCAGCACCGCACCAATGACGGGGCCACCCAGCCATAACCCGATCTCAATCCACATGACGACCCCAAAGGATGCAAAAAGCCCCGGCCGTTGGCCGGGGCTTTGGTGGTATCATGGATGCGCTTTCAGTGCGCGTGGCCTTTATCCCAGTCTTCCCGCTTTGGCAGTTGCTCGAACGTGTGTTCGGGTGGTGGGCAGGGCAGGGTCCATTCCAGTGTATCGGCGTATTCGTTCCAGTAGTTGTTCTGCATGATCCGGCGTCCGGCCAGAATGGTGTAGAACACGATCCCGATGAAGAACACGAAAGACGCGAATGACAGGAACGCCCCGATCGACGAGAACCAGTTCCAATAGGCGTACGCCTCGGGATAGTCGATATAGCGGCGCGGCATGCCTTGACGGCCAAGGAAGTGCTGCGGGAAGAACGTCAGGTTCGACCCGATGAACATCGCCCAGAAGTGAAGCTTGCCCGCCCACTCCGGGTACTCGCGCCCCGACATCTTGCCCAGCCAGAAATAGACCCCGGCAAAGATGCCGAACACCGCACCCAGTGACATCACATAGTGAAAATGCGCGATGACATAATAGGTGTCATGGTAGACCCGATCGATCCCGGCCTGACTCAGCACGATGCCCGTCACGCCGCCGACGGTGAACAAAAAGATGAACCCCATCGCAAACAGCATCGGAGTCTTGAATTCGATCGACCCACCCCACATCGTGGCGATCCATGAGAAAATCTTGATCCCCGTTGGCACCGCAATGACCATTGTCGCCAGCATGAAATAGGACTGCTGGGTCAGGCTCATGCCGACCGTGTACATGTGGTGCGCCCACACGACAAAGCCCAACACGCCAATGCCCACCATCGCATAGACCATCGGCAGATAACCGAAGATCGGCTTTTTAGAGAACGTCGCGACGACCTGCGAGACGATCCCGAACGCGGGCAGGATGATGATGTAGACTTCCGGATGGCCAAAAAACCACAGGATGTGCTGATACAGGATCGGGTCACCGCCGCCCGACGGCGTAAAGAACGTGGTCCCGAAATTCCGGTCCGTCAGCAGCATGGTGATCGCCCCCGCCAACACCGGCAGCGCCAGCAGGATCAGCCAAGCCGTCACGAAGATCGACCATGCAAACAGCGGCACCTTGTGCAGTGTCATGCCCGGCGCGCGCATATTCAGGAAGGTCGTGATCATGTTGATTGCGCCAAGGATCGATGACGCGCCCGAAAGGTGCACCGCAAAAATTGCAAGATCCATCGCAAAGCCGCCCTCGGCCGTGGTGGAAAGTGGCGGATACAACACCCAGCCCACACCGGCACCCGGCCCAAGCGCGCCGCCGCCACCGGGCGCAAACAGCGATGCCACCGCCAGCGACGACCCCGCCACGAACAGCCAGTAGGACAGGTTGTTCATCCGCGGGAACGCCATATCAGGCGCACCGATCTGCAACGGCATGAAATAGTTGCCAAAACCGCCAAACAGCGCGGGGATCACGACAAAGAACATCATCAGGATGCCATGTGCCGTGATGATCACGTTCCACATATGCCCGTTGGGTGTGCAGACTGCCGCCGCATCGGCAAAAAGCCGCATGCCTTCCTGACACTGATACTGTACGCCGGGATACATCAGTTCCATCCGCATGTAGACGGTCATGGCCACCGAAATGAAACCCAGCAAGCCCCCCGTGAACAGATACAGAATGCCGATGTCTTTGTGGTTGGTCGACATGAACCACCGGGTAAAGAACCCGCGCTGGTCATGCCCGCTGTGATCGTGGCCATGGATGGCTGCGTCGGCCATAGGCGTCTCCCGCTGTCTGAATTTCCATGCAGCATCAGGACATGACACCGCTTGATTGCGTGTTTACGCAGGTCTGCGGCCATGGGCAACGTCCCACATTGCCGCAACCATCGTTTTTTTGCGCGGGGCACGGTTGGTTGCGTGTCGTGAAGCACGCAGCATTGCGGCCGGAATGGGGTGGCGCAGGGCGCCACCCGCCCGATCACTCGATGCGGCCCGGCAGCGACAGATCGCCCGATGCCACGTCAAACACATCGGTCACGCACAACAGCGGCGCATGGACATCGGCATTCACCCGCAAGGCCGCTGTCACGCCATCATATCCCGCCCCGGTCGTCGTGTCTGCGGGCAAGCTGACGGTGATACTGATTTCCGTGCCTTGCAACACCGGACGCACATCCGGGCTGTCGATGAAAAGGGGTAGTCCCGGCCATGTCGCGGGCAGGGCGGGCGTCTGTCCCTCGGGGATGTCACGCACGGCCAGCATGCCCGCGCCACAGGCCTCGTTCGGCGTCAGAACAACCCAATGGCTATGCCAGAGCGCACCATCATTCGCGGCGTCGCCGTCGGCGTTTTCGTCATACAGCGGGGTGTCGTCGAAATCGGGGTGGTTGGTTGCCGCCAACGCGAGAATCCCCGTCCCGCCTTCAAACCCCACTGTCGCAGGGTCCAGCGTGGTGGGCCAGACATAGGACCACACCGCCGCCCCGGCCAGCGCGCCCAATGCCGCGGGTATATCGGCCCCGGCAATGCCGCCTGTTGTCATGTGAAATGTTGTGGCGTCGCCGTCGCGGTGAACATGCGCCGCCAGAATATCAAATCCCTGCGTCTTTGTTGTATCGGCGGCCGAAAGCACCGCGCCCGGCTGTTCAAGGGCCGGGCCATGTGCAGCAGCGATCTGTGTGGTGATCAGCAAGACAGCGGTGGATAGGCGTAACGTCATCGCGGTTTCTCCTGTTTCTGCGGTATGACAGCCATACCGTAGCGAGTCGAAACTATTGCATATATCATTGCGACTCGCTACCGTAATGTGATGCCAGTTATTGATCCCCCGTCTTTGCGTATGCTGATTGACCGTCTTTCGCGCCTGTCGCAGGCAGATGGCTGGTCAGACGGACTGAACCCCACGCAACGCGCCGCCCTTGGTTATCTTGCACGCGCCAACCGGTTTTCCTGTGCGCCGTCGCATGTGGCCGCCTATCTCGGGGCCACGCGGGGCACTGTGTCGCAAACCTTGCATGTGCTGGAACGGAAGGGGCTGGTCAGCGTGGCAGCCTCGGTCACCGACCGGCGCACCATCCGCTATCATGTGACACCCGCAGGCCATGCCGATCTGGCGCGCGCGCGGGTGATGGATGCGGCCATCGCCACACTTGGGCCGGAGCAGGGGCAGGCGCTGCAGGACGGGCTGGTGCAATTGCTGCGGGCAATGCTGGTACAAAACGGCGGGCGGTCTTTCGGCATGTGCCGCACCTGCCAGCACCATCAGACGTCTGCGCGGGGTCGCTTCTGCGCATTGCTAAAGGTTGATCTGACCGAACCGGAGGCGGATGCGCTGTGCCATGAACACGCAGCCATCTGTGGCTAATGTCGATCAGGCGGCGGGTGCCGGAAACGCCGCGTCGAAATTGGCCCGCAACGCCACATCGACATCGGCCATGGTCACCGGCAGGCCCAGATCAACAAGGCTGGTCACCCC
Organism: Rhodobacterales bacterium; assembly: GCA_031396505.1. Classification (GTDB taxonomy): domain Bacteria; phylum Pseudomonadota; class Alphaproteobacteria; order Rhodobacterales; family Rhodobacteraceae; genus JAAFHS01. The sequence continues at coordinate 4,034 of JANNKX010000058.1, read as the reverse complement.
ATGATCGCGGATGCCGCAGGGCACGATACCGTCGAAATGGCGCAGGTCCGGTTCCACGTTGATTGAAATCCCGTGAAAACTGACCCAGCGGCGCAGCTTCACCCCGATCGCTGCGATCTTGTCTTCGCGCCCGTCGCGCGCCACCCAGACGCCGACCCGGCCCGTGCGCCGCTCGCCCGTCACATTGAAATCCGCCAGCGTGCCGATCACCCAGTTTTCCAATGCGCAGACAAACTGGCGCACATCGCGGCCCCGGCGGTTCAGGTCCAGCATCACATAGGCCACCCTTTGACCCGGGCCGTGATAGGTATATTGTCCACCGCGCCCCGCCACATGCACCGGAAACCGTGCCTCCAGCAGATCGGCCGGATTGGTGGATGTGCCCGATGTATATAGCGGCGGATGTTCCAGCAGCCACACCGCCTCGCAGGCGTCACCCGCCGCAATCGCCGCCACCCGTGCCTCCATCGCGGCGCGTGTTGCGACGTAAGGGGCCAGCCCCGGAAGATGCGTCCATTCCACCATATGCCTGCCCCTTTGGCGCATATATGCCAACACCTGCTGCCGGATGCCAGTGCCGCGCACCGCAGCGTGGGCCAATAATGCCTCTTTCCTTCTGTATCGACTGCCGCTAAAAGCCGCTCGACCAAGACCAAAGTGTGCGGATATGGCGGAATTGGTAGACGCGCAGCGTTGAGGTCGCTGTGGGGTAACTCCCGTGAAGGTTCGAGTCCTTTTATCCGCACCACCCCCCTGCACCCTTCGCAACGCCCATCAAATTTGCACTAACTTGCCGATAATTTCTCCGGTGCGGTTAAGCGGCGATTGGGACTGCATCTCTAGGATCGTGATCACGCGCGGGCCGTGCCCGCCCGCAATGATCGGGGTCACGATGATCTGGAATGCCTTTACCGGCCGCATGTTTGCGCCGTGCCGCCATCTGGCGTCTGCCCCGCTGTTGCTGGCAAAGGGGTAGTCCATGGCAACCACATTCAACTGGATCCACCTTGGCACCGGGCCCTTGATCGACCCTACCGAAGGCAATACCGTCGCTGCCAGTGCAAGCGCGCTTGTCGGAACCACTTACGGCACCGGCGGCAGCCCGCTGTCGGGGCGCATCGTCACGGCAACCGTACAGGACACCGGCGGCACGGCAGGGGTACTGGATCAGAACAACAGCGTCGCAAACGATACTTTCACCACCAACATCGGCGCGGGCAGCACGACCTACACCTTTGACGCCACAGCCATCTACACCGCGACGATCACCTATGCCGACGGCACCACCGCAACGGTCAGCGCCGTGATCGTCCAGGATACCAACGGCAATCTTTTTCTTGCACCCGAACAGACGACAAACGCCGACACAGCTGCGTATGAGGCGAAACCGATTCAGTCGCTGACCCTGAACAGTCTGGACAGCAATGATTTCGCAGGCTTTCAGGCAGACCGCTTTGTGACCGGGTTTGATGATGGCTATGTTGACGGCACTGCTGGCAACGATCTGATCGACAAGGAATACATCGAAACCGGGATGACCGGGTCGGACCGCGTTGATAACAACGATGCGGGTCTTGCCGGCAGCAGTGGTAACGATGACCACATCCGTGGCGGAGGCGGCAACGATACCGTCTATGCCAATCTTGGCAATGACCGGGTTTTCGGCGGCGATGGGGCTGACAGCCTGTTTGGTGGTACGGGCAATGACAGCCTTGTCGGCGGGACCGGGGTTGATACGCTGTTCGGTGGCGATGGCAATGACAGCCTCGAAGGCGGTGCCGGTTATGACATCATGCATGGCGACGCAGGCAATGACCTGCTGCTTGGCGATGATACCAGTTACGATGACCTTTACGGTGGCGACGGCAACGATACCATCTTCGGCGGGAACTCTGCCGGTGATTATGCCTGGGGCGGGGCTGGCGACGACCTGATCCAGCTGGGTGCGGGGAATGGTGAACTGGCTTTTGGCGGCGCCGGGGCCGATACCATCTTTGGCGGCGATGGCACGGATACGCTGAAAGGGGATTCTGGCAACGACAGTCTGGCAGGCGATGCCGGGGCTGACTGGTTGAACGGTGGTGCGGCCAACGACACGCTTGATGGCGGCAATGACAATGATAGTCTTTATGGCGGGGCCGGGGCGGACCTGCAGTATGGTGGTGCGGGCAACGACAGCCTTGCCGGTGATGCCGATGTCTTTTCGATTGCAGGCAACGCCTCGACCGGACCCATCGACACGACGCTCACCCTGACCAACGCGGCCGCCTTCGCCGTCGATGTCTACTGGATCAACAGCAGCGGGACGCAAGTCTACTACACGACGGTCGCGGCTGGCGGCAGTTACAGCACAGCCACCGGTGCGGGCCACAACTGGTACATCACCGAAACGGGCCAATCGACACCCCTGCAACTGATCACCGGGGCTGTGAACCAAACTGTCACCTTCGGACCCGCCTTTAACGACACGCAATACGGTGGGGCCGGGACAGATACCATTCAGGGCGGATACGGTGCCGATCTGATTTATGGCGGCACGGAAAATGATTCTGTCGCGGGCGGCGCGGATGCCGATGTGATCTATGGCGACGCGGGCGATGACAGCCTGACGGGCGATGCGGGCAATGATACGCTGTCAGGCGGGATTGGCAGCGATACGGTTTCTGGCGGCGCGGGCAGCGACACGTTCTGGGTCATCGATGACCATCAGTTCGACACGATTTTTGGCGGCGAATCCGGTGGTGATGATGACCTGATCGGTTTTGGCAATGTCCTGGGCACGGTCGGCGTCACGGTGACCTACACCGGGAACGAGGCGGGCGTTTATGACTATAACGCCGTTGGTGACGCCAGTGGCACATTCTCCGAAATCGAAAGCATCAGCGGCACCGGCTATGCCGACACGCTGAATGCGGCGGCAGCCACCGCAGGTGTTCGGCTGGTGGGCAACGGCGGCGCGGACGCGATCACTGGTGGGGCGGGCGCGGACAGTCTTTTCGGTGGCGATGGTCTGGACAGCATTGCGGCGGGCGCGGGCGATGACAGCGTCGATGGCGGCGATGGCACTGACACGTTGGAAGGCCGTGCCGGAAACGACACGATCTACGGTGGCGCGGGAAATGATGTCATCGACGACGAACTCGGCGGATCGAACGGATCCGGCACCGACCTCAGCTTTGGCGGCACAGGCAACGACACGGTCTATAGCGGGGATGACAACGATACCGCCTATGGCGGTGCTGACAATGACCTGCTCGTCGGTGAGAATGGCAATGACCTGCTGTTTGGCGACACCGGCAATGACAGCCTTTACGGCGGCACGGGCAACGACAGTTTGTCGGGTGGCGATGGCACCGACAGCCTGCAGGGTGACGCGGGCGATGACAGCCTTTCGGGCGACGCGGGCAATGATGCGCTTTATGGGGGCGATGGCAACGACATCCTGCTGACCGGGTCCGGCGACAATGAGGCCTATGGCGGGGCGAATGAGGACTACATCGCCGATATGGAGGGGAATTCCTACCTCAGCGGCGGGATGGGGCATGATACGATCTTTGCTGGCGCGGGCGACGATACCGTGTTCGCGGGGACAGGCAATAACCTGTCGGACCTTGGCAGCGGCAATGACAGCTTTGGTGACTGGGCCACGAACAGCGGCAACGACACGATCTACGGTGCCCAAGGCAATGACACCGTCATCGCCGGGTCCGGCGATGACGTGGTCTACGGCGGCGAGGATGATGATCAGCTGTCTGGTGCCTTGGGCAGCGATACGCTTTACGGCGGCTCCGGGTCGGATGCGTTCCACATCACAGATGACCACCAATGGGACAGTATCGTCGGCGGCGAAGATGGCAGTGATTTCGACGGCGTCTGGTTTTCGAACTGGATATCAACCGAAGGCGTGGTCATCACCTTTACTGGTGATGGGTCTGGCACCTACGACTTCGCTGGTACCGACGGTGCGGGCCAGTTCACCGAAATCGAAGTGGTCGGCGGCACTGCCTATGGCGACACCATCCATGGCGGTGCAT
>JANNKX010000039.1:0-6111 GCA_031396505.1 Rhodobacterales bacterium | reverse complement strand
TGATGACGGCGGGGCTGGTGATTGGCATCCTGAACATTCCATTCGTATCGTCGCTGTCAGCTGACCCACGATTTTCACCGTCATCGTCGTCATCGCCTCGAACGGGTTCAGGTCCATTTGCGCCGCAGCCCCCGCCCCCATTGACACGATCATCGTCTCGCCAATCGCGCGGCTACCCGCCATCAGGATCGCACCCACGATCCCCGGCAAGGCCGCAGGCAACACGACCTGCCGGATGGTTTCCGATTTCGTCGCCCCCAGCCCATAAGATCCGTCACGCATCGACTGCGGCACAGCGTTGATAATGTCATCCGACAGCGACGATACGAATGGAATGTTCAGGATGCCAATCACCAGCCCCGCCGTCATCACCGACGCACCGCTATCGCCAAGGCCCAGCGGTTGTGCAATCCAATCGCGCAGAAACGGCCCGACTGTGACAAGCGCGAACAGACCAAACACCACCGTCGGGATGCCTGCAATGACCTCGATCAAGGGTTTCACCACGTTGCGCACCCGTGCCGAAGCGTATTCGGCAAGGTAGATCGCCGAAAACAACCCCAGTGGCACCGCCACCAGCATCGAAATAAAGGTAATATACAGCGTGCCCCAAACCAGCGGGATCAGGCCGAAATCACTGTTGCCCCGGAAATTGGGCGACCACGTCAGCCCGAAGAAAAAGTCAGCTGCCGGATAGACCGCAAAGAAATTCAGCGTCTCGGTCAGCATGGAATAGATGATGCCAACGGTCGTCAACACGGCAACCAGCGAGGACAGGATCAACAATCCCATCAACATCTGCTCCACCCGGTTGCGTGCTCGAAAATCCGGCGCCGTCATCGTGAACGCCGCCGCAAACCCCGCCACCGCCGCGACCAGCGTCGCAATCGTCCGTGCCGCCAAACCCCATGCCGCCATGCTGCGATACTTCTGTGCCGCCGCCAGCGTTTCAGGCAGGATTTCATTGCCAAGCGCCACGCCAGACGCTGCCAAAAGACCTTGCACCTCATCCATCGCCATTGGTTCGCCTGATGCCGACGGCTCGGGCATCTTGCCCTGACTGACCACCTCATCCAGCCCTTCGGCGATACGACGCACGTCAATCTGGCGCAATTCGGTCGCTGCAGCATCCGCCACCGCGTCACCAACGCTGGCCACAGGGGGCAGTATCGCCGTGACCGCCCGTGAAATCACAATGGGCTGTACAATCAGCCAGATCATCAACACCGCAAGTGCCGGCAGCACGACCATCCATGCACCATGCCAGCCATAGGCACTTGGCAGGGAATGCAGGCGCCGCACATCACCCTTGACCGCACCAACCGCGCGTTGGCTGCACACGACATACGCCATCGCAGCCAAGACCAGAACAATTCCAAGCAGCATCAAGGTCGACATGAAAGCCCCAATTCAGTCGTCAAAAGCAAAGATGGCCCCCAATCGGGGGCCATCCTTTTTGTCGGCTTATTCCAGCGGGCCCATCGGCGTTGCTGCAGCGACCGCTGCCTGCGTTGCCGCCAGTTCCGGGTCAGACACCAGACCGTACTGTGCAAGTGGGCCGTCCGGGCCTGCCATATCGTCCGACACGAAGAATTCCACGTATTCCTTCAGGCCGGGGATTACACCGATATGCGCCTTCTTGACGTAGAAATACAGCGGACGCGACACCGGGTAATCACCGGCTGCGATGCTTTCGGTCGACGGCACGACACCGCCCATTGTGGCCACAGCCAGCTTGTCGGTGTTGTTCTGATAGAACGACAGACCGAACACGCCGACGGCGGTTTTGTCAGCATCCAGACGCGCCAGCGTTTCGGTATAGTCGCCGTCAATGTCGACCGACTTGCCGTCCGTACGCAGTTCCATGCAGGCCGCTTCGGCCTCGTCTTCCTTGTCGCCTTCGTCGGTTGCCGTCGATGCCGCAAAGAACAGGTCATAAGCGCCGGTTTCTTTGCAACCCGCGATGATCACCTTGGTGTCGAACACTTCGCGCGTGCCGTGCTTGGTGCCCGGAATGAACATCAGAATGTCCTGTGCGGGCAGGGCTGCGTCCACTTCAGACCAATTGGTGCGGGCGTTCGGTGCAATCGCGCCGTCAACCACAACCTGTGCGGCCAAAGCGTTATAGACATGGGACGCGGTGAACGCGAAGGCCGGGCCGTTCACGTCGGATGCGAACACGATGCCGTCATAGCCAAAGCGCACTTCCATGATCTCTGCCACGCCATTGGCGGCGCACAGATCAATGTCGCTCTGCGAGATGCGGCTGGACGAATTGGCGACGTCGACGGTGTTTTCACCAACACCTTCGCACAGCTTCTTGCGGCCTGCACCCGAACCACCGCCTTCAACGACGGGCGACGGGAAATCAAAGTTTTCGCCAAATGCTTCGGCCACGATGGTGGCATAAGGCAGCACGGTCGACGATCCGGTGACCTGCACCTGATCGCGCGCAAGCGATCCGGTGGCCGACACGGCGATGATCGCGATGGTCGAGGCGGAGAGTTTCAAAAGGGACATCGGTTGCTCCTGCAAGGGTCCTGTCAACGTTCGCCCGGCAGACAGGCGACACAGCGCTCGTCTAGGCACGCAACACCACGGTTTTGCGACAGTTGGGTAACATTTTTATGACAATGCTCCTGCCCATCCGCGCAGCCGATCCGGGCCTCTGAAAACATTACGTTTCCGGCAGGATCACCGTAAACGTGCTGCCTTTGCCCGGCTGGCTGTCGATGCGCAACCGACCACGATGGCGGTTCACGATGTGCTTGACGATGGCCAGCCCAAGCCCGGTGCCACCCTTCTCGCGCGAACGGTGGCTGTCCACCCGGTAGAATCGTTCGGTCAGCCGCGGGATATGCACCGGATCGATCCCCTCACCCTGATCCGACACTTTCACCACCAATACCGGCCCGCCCATGGCAGGCTCTGATTCGCGCGATAACGTGACCGATACCAGCCCGCCCGCCGGACCGTATTTTACCGCGTTCTCGATCAGGTTCTGAAACACCTGCACCAATTGATCCGCGTCCCCCGGCACCAGCACCGGGCCTGGCACGCCCGACACTTCCACCCGCGCACCCGCCAGATCCGACATCGCACGCAAGGTCGCCACCGTTGTCATCACCGTTGCCACCACGTCAATCGGGTCCTCCGGCCGCAGACGCTCGGCAGCCTCCACCCGGCTCAGGTGCAACAGATCACTCACCAGCCGGTTCATCCGGCCCGCCTCCCGTTCCATGATGCCCAAAAATCGCGCGCGCGCCACCGGGTCATCCTTGGCCGCCCCGCGCAGCGTCTCGATAAACCCCAGCAATGCCGTCAGCGGCGTGCGCAATTCATGGCTGACATTGGCCACAAACTCGCGCCGCATCTGTCCCATCTGTTCGGCATCCGAGATATCGTCGAACACACAGATCGCCCCGCGCTGCCCCTCGCCCGCAATCGGTTTGACCGTCACCCGGTACACAGTTTCCGACGATGGCCCCAACACGCTGTAACGCCCCTGCCCCGCAACACCAGCCCGCAGCGCCGCCTCGATCACCGCCACCACGCTGGGCTGGCGCATGCTAAGCCCGAAATGCCGTCCCTCTGCCGAATGCCCCAGCAATGCCCGCGCCGGGGTGTTGACAACGGCAATCCGCTCGGCCTGTGTCACAATACAGGCCGGCTGCGGCAGCGCATCAATCAAGGATCGTATCAACAAACTGTCCATGCGCGCCTGATTGGCAGTCTTGCAGCAATCTGTCTACCTCTGTGCTGCGCCGCCCCGCGAAATGACAATGTTCGTTTTTTTTCTTTCCCCTGCCGAAATTCACGGTAAAGTTGCGTGAACGAACCCGTGTAACCCACGGATATGCCTCGGGGGAGGAACATGTGCACGCCAGACCGTTCACCCGCGTGACAGCGGGCTCAAGATGATACAGCGCGACAATGCTTCCGATTCCGCCGGGGTCATTCTGGTTGTTGAAGGTGCAAGCCCCGGTCCTGTGACTGCAGGCGCACAGATTGTCACGCGCCAGTACCGGCAGATCGACGCAAAGCTGCTGGGGTCCCTGCTGCCAGAACTGGTGATACTGCCGCTGTTCGGCGCCGGGTTTGACGCGATCGAGGCGTTGCAGCACCTCGAACGGCTGGGTTATCGCGGCCTTGCCATCGTGCGCGGACCCGATCTGCCAAACCGCGCCATCGTGGAGCGCGAACTCTGTGCCATGGTGCCGCAATTGACCGTGCGCCTGACCGGCCCGATGAACTGAACGGCAACGCGGAACGGCTGCATCAAACTGCGTCGCGCCGGGCGATCCAGTCATGGTCAGGATCGTTCTGAAACCGCCAGGCCCGGCGCGGCCCCGCCATCACGTTCAGGTAATACATGTCATAGCCGTAGGGTGCCCCGCACGGATGGTGCCCGCGCGGCACCAGCACCACGTCATGGCTTTTCACCGCCATCGTTTCGTCAAGACTGCCATCCTCGGTATAGACCCGCTGCACCCCAAAGCCCTGATCCGGGTTCAGACGGTGGTAATAGCTTTCCTCCAGATCAGTTATGCGCGGATAGTCATCCTCATCATGGCGGTGGCTCGGATAGCTTGACCAGTTGCCTGCAGGCGTGAACACCTCTGTCACCAGCAGACTGTCCGCCACATCCCGCCCCTCCATCGCGATGTTGTTGATAAACCGCGTATTCGCCCCCACCCCGCGCGGCGTCAGCGCAATCCCCTCCGGCCCCAATCGCGCAGCCTTGTGCCCGCCCTCGCCCGGCGCCGAACACACCGCCAGCGTGCAGGCCGTGGTCGCAGTCGCCGTCCACTCCGTCCCGTTCGGCAGATAAAGACAATGCGGCGGCGTCTTTTCGAACACATCCATCCGGTCGCCCATCAGCCCCCAGTCCTGCCCTGCCCCGGTCAGATGCGCATACCCTTCGACCAGCACCAGAATGACCTCGCGGTCCCCCGTCGCCTCCGTCACCCGCTCGCCCGGATGCAACCGATAAAGACCAAACCCGACATAGCCCCAGCCTGCACTGGCAGCAGTAATGTCATGCACCTTGCCCCGCGTTCCGACCGGCTTGCGTAACAACTCCACCTCGCATCTTCCTCTCTGCAAAAGTATCCCACGGCAGGACCGGGGGTGTGAAACCCCGGTCCTGCCGTTCACGCCCCGCGTAACCCCGCCCGTTTCGCAAATGCCTTCAAGGCCCGCAGACCCATGCTCTGATATTCAAACGGATTGCGCACGCTTGCATCCTGTTCTGCCTCGATCACCAGCCAGCCCTGATAGTCATGCGCCGCCGCCACCGCCAGCACGCCGTGAAAATCGACCACCCCTTCCGCATCGCCGGGCACCGTGAACACGCCCCGCCGCACGCCTTCCAGAAAGCTCAACCCCTGATGCCGCACGGCCGCCATCACATCCGGGCGCACGTTCTTGGCATGGATATGCCGCACGCGGGCCATGTGTTTCTTCGCCAACCGCTCCGGATTGCCACCGCCAAAATAGCAATGCCCCGTATCCAGCAGCAGATGCGTCTGCGGCCCGGTCTCGGCCATCAGGCGGTCAATCTCCCATTCCGTCTCAACAATCGTGCCCATGTGGTGATGATAGACCAGCGTGACCCCCTGCGCCGCACTGAACGCCGCCAGCGCCTCGATCCCCGCACCAAATGCGGCCCAGTCCGCGTCGCGCAGACGCGGCCGGTCATTTACCGCCACCCCGTCATTGCCGTGGATCGCGTTCGATGTTTCGCACACGATGATCACATCGCAGCCCATCCCCTTCAGCACATCCAGAAACGGCTGCATCGCCGCCTTTTCCGCCTCCAGGTCATTCACCAGCAGATTTGTCGAATGCCAGCCGGACACGAACGCCAATCCGCGCGGATCGAGAACGGCTTTCAAAGCCGCCACGTTCGTCGGGAATTTATGCCCCTTTTCAATACCATCAAAGCCGATCTTCACACAGTCATCGAGGCATTGGTCCAGACTGATATGCCCGCCCAGCGTCTGGTCATCATCGTTTGACCATGCAATCGGGTTTGTGCCGTAACGGATCATGTTTCTCTCACCCTCAATCTGCGCGCTGTCGTGTTTTCTTTGCGGCCACCGCCTTTTC
>JANNKX010000033.1:0-4831 GCA_031396505.1 Rhodobacterales bacterium | reverse complement strand
CGATCAGGGCGCGGTAGCCGCCGTCCATGAATTCGGCGAGTCTGGTATCCAGCACGGCCTGCGATCCATGTGTGAACACGTCAAGATCGTGGGCGTAAAGCATATCGACCCGGTCCAGCCCCAGCCGTTCGAGTGAAAATTCAAGGCTGCGCATCACGCCATCATAGCTGTAATCGAACACCTCGTTCCGGGCGGGCACGTCGAACCATTTACCATGGCCATCGCGCAGGGATTGCGTTGTCGCGCGCAACAGGCGGCCGATCTTGGTGGAGATGACGTATTCATGGCGCGGGCGCCCGCGCAAAAAGCGATTCATGCGCGTCTCGGACAGGCCAAGGCCGTAAAGGGGCGCGGTATCAAAGTAACGCACACCGGCATCCCAGGCGGCGACCAGGGTGGCCTGTGCTTCATCATCGCTGATGGCGCGGTAGAGATTGGCGAGCGGGGCCGCGCCAAAACCAAGTTCGGTAAACGTCAGGCCGCCATTCTGGATGCGATCCCATGCCCGTATTTTCATAACTGCGCTCCTCTTGCGACTGACATGTTAGTGTGTTCCACTTTGGTGGCCAATGGCTTTCACACGCGTGACGGAGGGATGATGTCGCGATTTCACAAGGTGTTCGGGACGGGCAAACCAGTCATTGCAATGGTGCATCTGGGGGCAAGTCCGGGCACGCCATTGCATGACGCGGACGCCGGGGTCGAAGGCATTCTGGCGGCGGCGCGGGCCGATCTTGCGGCCTTGCAGGCGGAGGGTGTGGATGCGGTGATGTTTGGCAATGAAAACGACCGCCCCTATGAGCTGCGCGTTGACGTGGCGAGCACGGCGACGATGGCCTATGTGATTGGCCGATTGCGCGATGCGATCATGCTGCCGTTCGGGGTGAACGTGCTGTGGGACCCGATGGCGACCATGGCGCTGGCCTCGGCGACAGGGGCGGCCTTTGTGCGCGAGATCTTTACCGGAACCTACGCGAGCGACATGGGCCTTTGGGCGCCGGATGCGGGTGCGGCGCGGCGGTATCAGGCGCGCCTTGGGGCGCAGGATGCAGTGGTTTTGTACAATGTGTCAGCGGAATTTGCAGGCTCGCTTGATCCGCGGTCATTGCCGGACAGGGCACGGTCGGCGGTGTTTTCATCGATTCCGGATGCCGTACTGGTGTCGGGTGCAATCACGGGCGAAGCGGCGGAGATGCGCGATTTGGTGGCGGTGAAACGGGTGCTGCCGCAGACGCCTGTTCTGGCCAATACCGGTGTCAAGCATGATACGGTGGGCGATGTGCTGCGGGTGGCGGACGGGTGTATCGTGGGGTCGGCGCTGAAGGTGGGGGGCAACACATGGGCGGCGGTGGATGCGGCGCGGGCGATGGATTTCATGGACCGGGTCAGGGCGGTACGATGAGGGATCTGTTGGCCGAATTGATGCTGATACCGGGGTTGTCGGGGTACGAGGCGCGCGTGGCCGGGGCGATACGGGCGCATCTGGACCGGATGGGGGTTGCGCATCACACGGACCGGATGGGGAATGTCAGCGCGACGATAAAAGGCGATGAAACAGCGCCTTCGGTGATGATCTTCACACATATGGATCAGTTGGGGTTTGTGGTGCGCAAGGTCGAGGATGACGGCCTGATCCGGTTGGAGCGGCTTGGCGGCGTGCCAGAGCGCGCGTTGGCGTCGCAGGCGGTGCTGATCTGCACAGGGTTTGGCGATGTGCCGGGGGTGATTGGAAACAAAAGCCATCACGCGACGGGACCGGATGAGAAATACAAGGTGCTGCCTTACGCCGATCTGTATGTCGATGCGGGCTTTGCGTCCAAGGCACAGGCGACGGCGGCAGGTGTAGTGATCGGGGCCCCGGTGACCTATCTGCCGCGCGTGATCGACCTTGCGGGGGGCCGCGTTGCGGGCACATCGGTGGATGACCGGGCGGGTTGTGCGGTGCTGCTGGCGCTGGCGGAACGGTTGCTGACGCGGACGCAGGGCCCGACGGTGCATCTGGTGTGGTCGGTGCAGGAAGAGTTCAACCTGCGTGGCGTGTTACCGGCGGCGTTGCGTGCGGCCCCCGATATTGCATTGCAGATTGATCTGCTGCTGGCGTGTGACACGCCCGACATGGCGCATCGCGGCGAGGTGGTTTTGGGGGGCGGGCCGGGGATCAGCCTGTATTCGTTTCATGGGCGCGGCACGTTGAACGGGGTCATTCCGCACCCTGCGTTGGTGCGCCTGATGGCACAAGCGGCGGCGACCGAGGGCCTGCCGCTGCAACGGTCGGCGCATACCGGGGCCTTGACGGATCTCAGCTATATTCAGTTCATGGGAACCGAAGGCGTGGCATGCCTCGATGTGGGATTTCCGATGCGGTATAGTCATTCATCGCTGGAAGTGGTGGATGTGGCGGACCTTTTGCAGTTGACCGCGCTGCTGGATGCGGCCCTTGCGCGGATCGGGCCGGATTTTGATCTGGGGCGGACATGACCTATACGCTGGGCGTTGATATCGGCACTTTCGAGTCCAAGGGCGTGTTGGTCGATGCCAAGGGCGCGATCGTGACGATGGCAAGCCGCGCGCATCAGATGATTGTGCCGCGCGCAGGCTGGGCCGAACACCGGGCAGATGAGGATTGGTGGGATGATTTCGTTCATATAACCAACGCCTTGTTGGCGGAATCGAATGTATCACCTGAAGATATCGCTTGCGTTGCCACGTCGGCCATCGGCCCGTGCATGCTGCCGGTGGACGCCGACGGCACGCCCTTGATGAACGGGGTCCTGTACGGCGTCGACACGCGGGCGAGTGCCGAGATTGATCTGCTGAATGCCCGGATCGGCGCGGATGTCATTCTTGATCGTTGCGGCAATGCGCTGACCTCGCAGGCGGTGGGGCCAAAGATCCTGTGGCTGGCGCGCAATCATCCGGATCTGTTTGCGCGCACGGAAATGGTGCTGACGGCGACCAGTTATCTGACGTGGAAACTGACGGGGCAATACACCATCGACCATTACACGGCGGCAAATTTCAGCCCCCTGTACGACGTGGATGCCCTGAACTGGACGCATGATCTTGCGGATTTTCTGCCCTTGAACAAGTTACCGCGTCTGGGCTGGGCGACCGACATTGCGGGGCACGTCACCGCGCAAGCGGCGGCAGAAACCGGACTGGCCGTCGGCACGCCGGTGACGATCGGGACGATTGATGCAGCGGCCGAGGCGGTCAGCGTGGGTGTTCAAGCCCCGGGCGACATGATGATGATGTACGGATCGACGATTTTCATCATTCAGGTGACGGCGGCACGCGTGCGCGATGCGCGGCTGTGGTATGCGCCATGGCTGATCCCCGGTCAGCACGCCTGCATGGCGGGGCTGGCAACCTCGGGCACGCTGACGCATTGGTTTCGCCGCGAACTGGCGCGGGATGCTGATTTTGGTGCCTTGGCGGCCGAGGCTGCGGCAAGCCCGAAAGGGGCCAAGGGTCTGCTGTGTTTGCCCTATTTCAGTGGTGAACGGACGCCGATCCATGATCCGCAGGCGAAGGGCGCATTCTTTGGGCTGGACCTGACACATACGCGCGGCGACATGTTCCGCGCGGTGATGGAGGGGATTGCCTGCGGCACGGCGCATGTTCTGGACACCTGCCGCGACGTGGGGGCCGTGCCGATACGCGTGCTGGCGGTGGGTGGGGGCACGAAGAACGATGTCTGGCTGCAGGCGACATCGGATATCGGGCGGGTCCGCCAGACCCTGTGCGAAAAGACGGTCGGGGCAAGCTATGGCGACGGCTTTCTGGCGGCAGTGGCGATTGGTGCGGCGCAACCCGACGATATCGCGGTCTGGAATCCCGTTGTGCGCGGCGTGAACCCGGTGGATGTACCGGCCTATGCGCGGCAATATCCGCTGTGGCGGGCACTCTATGTGCAGACGCGGGAAATCGCGCATGCGATAGGCTGAAATGCGCCGGGCGTGGGAACTTATCGATGGGGATCGGCGTTTCACTTGCAGGCGGGTGCTATCAGGCGCACCGCGCCAGCCACGTTCATCTTCATGAGGTTCGCCATGACAATTCACCGCAAGTTTTTGCCCGCGGCCCTTGTTGCCATCGTTGGGCTGTCGGCCTGCGTGCCGACCACGACCACGACCACCCCTGTCATCATCAATTCCGGGGTACCCGACGCGATCGTTGCCGCCGATGAACAGCTATGCTTGCAAACGGTGGCCCGTCAGACGGCCAATTCGACGCGCATTCTGGATACCCGGGCAGCCCCCGGTGAGACGACGGTGTTTGTTGGTGTTGGCAGTCAGAATGCGCAGTTCGTGTGCCGGGTATTGAACGGGCGGGTATCGGCCATTACGCCGCTGTGATGACACCCTTTTTCAGGATGAAGCAGCCGTAGGGCCCGGGGTCGCTGGTGCGGATGATGCAGAAGGCCTGTTTGGCGGCGGCGTAAAAGGCAAAACGGTCGACCGCCTGCATCGGGACGTTGCGGCCTTCGGCGGCGTCGATCACGGCCTGAATGCGGGCAAAGACGGGCATTTGGGCGTCGGGGTCGCCCACGACCTGCATGCGGGTCACGGGGGCCGGAACGAACGTATCCAGCGGCATCAGCGTCAGGATTGCGGCAAGCCCGGCAGGGATGTCACATCCCACCATGTCAATGAGGCGGCCAAGAGTGGTGGCTGCGGCGATTGTGGCTGCCGGGTGGTTGACATCACAGATCACCAGATCATCGCCGTGCCCCATGCGCATCAGGGCATGCATGATATCGGCGCTAAGCCGCGGGTCGATGCCCTTCAGCATGGCGTGAGAGGCCCTGTCCCACAGTGGGACACATGTA
>JANNKX010000031.1:0-3753 GCA_031396505.1 Rhodobacterales bacterium | reverse complement strand
CGGCCGTCGCGCCCTGGCAGGCTCGCGTACAGGAAGTGATCGCCGTCGGGGAGGAGCGCGGGAAAGCGGCCGCCGAACGCAAGACGCTGCTGGCGGGCAAGGTCGAGGATATGATCAACACCGTGGTGCGCCAGATTGCGTTCTATGACTTTGAATGTAAACTTCACGCAGCCCGCCGCGAAGGAGAGTTGACCCCCGACGACATCAACGCCCTGTGGATGAGCGTTCAGGCGCAATCCCTTGGTGACGCGTTCGAATTCATGGATGGGTATGAAACCTTCTGGGCCTATATCCCGCATTTTGTGCATTCGCCGTTCTACGTTTATGCCTATGCCTTTGGCGATGGGTTGGTGAACGCGCTCTACGCCGCCTATGCGGACGGTCTGCCGGATTTTCAGGCGAAGTATTTCGACATGCTGCGCGCGGGCGGATCAAAGCATCACAAGGAATTGCTGGCTCCTTTCGGCCTCGACGCATCTGACCCCAAATTCTGGGATAAAGGCCTGTCGATGATCGCGGGCTTCATCGACGAGCTGGAGGCGATGGAGCCATAGCGCCGTCACACTTTACGGCGGGCCACAGGTTGACCGTGGCCCGCCATTTGTTCGGTACTTTTATGCGCGCAGCGTCAGGTGATGATGGTCGCCACATCGAACGCACGGTCAATCATCACTTGCGTGCCGCGCACAAATTCCAACGGGCAGGGATAGGCCACACCTTCCCGCACGGAACGGCCAAACGCCTCGACCTGCAGAACGTAATGGTTCGCCGTTGGCCAGCGTTCGGTCAGTACTGTATTGCCATCGCGATGAAGTTCGATCTGTGCAAGATCATTGACGTTCGCATTGAACGGTCCACCCTGCAGCCGGATCATGCCGCGGTCGCCCTGAAACGTCACAACCTGCCGATTATACATGTTAATTGCGGTCATTGACCCGTAAGTGAACCGCCCGGTCGGGCCTTCCATCACACCATTCACCTGTGCGAAAACATCAATTCCGTTCTGCAGTTTGATTTGGGTATTGATCTCCACAGGTTCGGCGCCCGTCACAAAACGCATGGATCCAAAGGTGTAAACCCCAATATCGCGCAGGCCGCCACCCCCGGTTTCGAGTCGCGCGCGGATATTGCCCATGTCCGTCAGATTATAGGAAAACGCCGCATCGGCGTGGCGCAACGTGCCGATTTCCCCCGCCGCGAGCCATTCCTTCGCCCGCTGCCATTGCGGATGATGCACGATCATATAAGCCTCGGCGGCCAAAAGCCCGGTGCGGTCCCGTGCAGCGATGATCTGATCGATCTCATCCGCTTGCATCGCGATCGGCTTTTCCGTCAGCACGTGTTTGCCTGCCGCCAGCGCCTTCAGCGTCCATTCGACATGCAAATGGTTGGGCAAGGGCACATAAACGGCGTCAATCGCAGGGTCGGCAAGCAGCGCGTCATAGCTGCCATGCACCCGCAGATCGGGGCAAAACGCCTGAAATGGTACGGCCTTGGCCGGATCGGATGTGGCAATGGCGGCAAGGCTGGCCCCATGCGCCGCGTGAATCGCCGGCCCCATGTGTTCGCGCGCAAAACTGGCAGCGCCAAGTATTCCCCACTGGACTGGTTTCATCATCTATCCCCCTGATTTGGCATGATGATAGCGCACCAGTATGACCAAAGGAAACCAGTTATGGCCCAGAGGGTCGGGAAAAGCACGCCCCTCAATCAGGCCCTCTGATCTTGCGTCGCCCGCGCACCGCATGGGCGATCAGAATGCCGCCGTACATCACATCCAGCATGAACAGCGTGACCCAGGGATAAGTGACCAAGGCCGCCGTCAGCGCGACAAAACCAACCACGTACCAGTGCACATGATCCTCATAGACCATGGTTTTCTTGAATGACGGCGTTCGGAAACGCCCGATCATCAAGCCCCCCACAAACAGCATCCAGAACGCAACAAGTGGGGGCGGATAGACGGGAAGCGTTTCGAAAATATGGGAAAAGAACAATGGCATCATCGCCAGCATTGCCCCTGCAGGCGACGGTACGCCGGAAAAATGGCTGCCATCTTCGGGTTCGGGTGCCCGGCTGACCACGTTGAATCGCGCCAGACGCAACAGGCAGCAGCAGATGTAGACCAGCGCCACAATCCACCCGGCGCGGGGCATCTCATGCAGCGCCCACAAATACAGCAGAAAACCGGGGGCGACTCCAAAGCTGACAAAGTCGCTCAGGCTGTCAAGTTCGGCCCCGATTTCACTTTGTGCCTTTAACAGGCGGGCCAACCGCCCATCCAGACCATCCAGAACCGCCGCCAGCACAATCAGCCCCGCCGCCAGACCAAACTGATCCTGTATCGCAAAGCGAATGGCCGAAAGCCCCGAACACAGCGCCGCCACCGTCAGCAGATTGGGCAGCAACTGCATCAGTGGCAACACGCGGCGCGGGCGGCGGGGCGTTTCGGTCACAGGATACGGCCTGCGCGTGGGGCCGATTGGCGCAGGTCGGCAATAACGCTTTCTCCTGCGACCATGGTCTGGCCCAAAGATACCAGTGGCGCCACACCGTCGGGCAGATAGACATCAAGGCGCGATCCGAACCGGATCAGACCAAAACGTTCGCCCGCCGCGATCGCGTCATTTGCCCGTGCCCAGCACATGATCCGCCGTGCCACCAGACCCGCGATCTGCACCACGGCGATCTGGCGACCGTCAGGCAGCCTGATCGCCAGCGCATTGCGTTCATTGTCGACCGATGCCTTGTCGAGCGATGCGTTGAAAAACTTGCCCGGCCGATAGGCAATTGCCGTGATTTTTCCGGCCACCGGCGCGCGGTTCACATGGCAGTTGAATACGTTCATGAACACCGACACCCGCATCAGTGCATCGGGTGCCATCCCCAACTCAGGCGGCGGCACCGCGCGTTCAATCAGGCTGATGACCCCATCGGCGGGCGACAGGATCAGATCGCTGTCTTGCGGGATCGTGCGCTTAGGGTCACGGAAAAAGTAATAGCACCACACGGTCAGGCCGATGCCGATCCAGCCGAGCGGCTGCCACAACCACATCAGGGCGGCGGCAATCAGCGCAAAGATGGCTCAAAAAGTCGGCTGAGTCACCCGAACCCCGGAGCTTACGAAACCTGGGTAACAACCTCGTGATGTGCTATTTACGATCTCGCGACAAGAGTCCGTACGCGATTCGCGTATCAGCGTAATGGCATGTCTGATACGACTAGTCTCGCTGTTTAAAAAACGCGAACCAGCAGGCAATGCCCGTGAAGCTGGCGATAATTGCAAACACCCTCCAAAAGCCATCGGGGTCTTCCGCCAGGGGAATGCCACCGACATTCATGCCAAGGAGCCCCGCAATCAAGTTAATCGGGAGGGCGATCACGGTGACCACGGTTAAGACGAAGAGGCTGCGATTGGTTTGTTCAATGGCATGCGCCGCCATTTCTTCCTGCAGGAGCTTTGTGCGCTCCTGTAGCGCCGCCAAATCGCTAAGGATGGCGGCGAATTCCTCTGTTGAATTTCTTAGTTCCTGGAAGTCATTTTCAGAGAACCATCGCGGTGGACTGTTCAGCAGGCGAAAAATAGCGCCAGGTTCCGGTGCCAAAAGCCTGCCCAAGCGCACGAAAACCCGACGCAAAGTGCCGAGCGCGCTGCGCTTGGTTTGCATCCGCCCATCGAGCAAGTGATCTTCTATCTCATCTTCGCGTGCGGAGGCATCGCGAATAATTTGCATCAACACATCGGCCTGATCG
>JANNKX010000006.1:0-4815 GCA_031396505.1 Rhodobacterales bacterium | reverse complement strand
GTGCCGTTCGCCTTCGCGCTCGATACTGGGGTCAGGATTGCAGAGCTGGTCGGTATGCAAGCCACCAATATGGAGATTAATCCGCTCACTTATCGCGACCTCGGCCGCACCTCTGCCTCCCCGGCTTTACAATCTAAGCCCGTCGCTCCTCTGCGGCCTAACCCCACCCCCCGCAACACGCAACACGCAACACGCAACACGCAACAAACGTAGCTGGTTCTTGTCTTGGATCACATTCAATCTGAATCAGATTAAAGCTGATCCGCCCTAAGCGTGGTTCGGTCGATCAGACGCAAACCGCGGGCACGCGATCATTGGCAATCGGCTTTCAGCAAGACGCGGTTGCCATGCTGCGGGGCTTGCGGGCGGCGACGTCGGACATTTGCGGTCAGGCAGGCCGCGACGGCACGCTGCCAAGATTGCCGCTGAACGGTCGGGCCGTTTCATCAAGATCAGTCCAGACGCGACAGGTACAACGCCCCTTACCGTACCTTCAGTGTGGCCAGACCGATCAATGCAAGGATCAGGCTGATGATCCAGAAGCGGATCACGATCTGCGGCTCGGCCCAGCCCTTTTTCTCGAAATGGTGGTGGATCGGGGCCATCAGGAATACGCGCCGCCCCGTGCGTTTGAAATACAGCACCTGAATGATGACGCTCAACGCCTCGACCACGAACAACCCGCCGACGATGGCGAGGACGATTTCGTGCTTGGTGCAGACCGCAATCGCACCCAATGCCCCGCCCAGTGACAGTGACCCGGTATCGCCCATGAACACTGCCGCAGGGGGTGCGTTATACCACAGGAACCCGAGGCCACCACCGAACAGGGCGGCCGTGAACACCAGCAGTTCACCGGTACCGGGCACGAAATGCACGCCGAGGTAATCGGTGTAATTCGCGTTGCCCACGACATAGGCAATCACGCCCAGCGTGCCCGCCGCAATCATCACTGGCATGATGGCCAGCCCGTCAAGGCCATCGGTCAGGTTCACGGCATTGGCCGCCCCCACAATCACGATCATCCCGAAGGGCACAAAGAAGATGCCAAGGTTCAAGAGCACATCCTTGAACACCGGAAAGGCAAGCTGGTTGGTCAGATCGTCGGGATGAAACTGCGCCGCCGCATAGGTCGCAAGCGCCGCGATCAGCATGCCAAGCGCCAGCCGCACACGGCTGCTGACGCCTTTGGTGTTTTGCTTGGTCACCTTGGCATAGTCGTCGGCAAAACCGATTAGCCCAAAGGCCAGTGTCACCAGCACCACGATCCAGACATAGGGATTGGCAAGGTCGACCCAGACCAGCGTCGAAAACAGCAGGGCCGACAGGATCAGCAAGCCCCCCATCGTCGGCGTGCCCGCCTTGGCGAAATGGCTTTGCGGCCCGTCATCGCGGATGGGCTGGCCCTTGCCCTGCTTGACACGCAGGAAATTGATCAGCGGCTGGCCAAACATGAAACCGAAGATCAGCGCCGTAAAGAACGCCCCCCCCGCCCGCACCGTCAGATAGCGCAGCAGGTTCAGCGCACCGCCGCCGTCAGAAAACTCGGTCAACAGATACAGCATGCCCGTCCCCTTTTATGTCGTCCTGGCGCGCCGCCGCAGCGCATCCACGACGAGGCTCACTTTGGAGCCTTTGGATCCCTTTACCAAAACAATGTCACCCGCGTCGATCAATGCCTTCGCGCGCGGGGCAATTTCCTGTGCCGTTGCGACCCATTCGCCGCGTTGACGGCGCGGCAGCCGGGCATAAAGGCCCGCCATGCGGGGCCCGACGCAATGAATGACGCCAATCGCCGCCAGACCGGGATGATCGGCAATCGCTGCATGCAAGACATCCTCGGTCGGGCCAAGCTCCAGCATGTCACCCAGAATGGCGATACGACGCCCGCCACCGATACGGCCCAGCCCGTCAACGGGTTGGACGGCAATCAGCATATCCAGACTTGCGGCCATGCTGGCGGGATTGGCGTTAAAGGCATCGTCGATCAGATCGAAGAAGGTTTCCTCGACAATGTCCATCACGATACGTTCACGCGTGCCGCGCCCGGATGGCGGGTGCCACAGGGCGATATCATGGGCGGCGATCATCGGATCGCAGCCCAGCGCCTCGGCCACGGCAAGCGCGGCTGTGGCATTGGTGGCAAAATGCGCGCCGGGTGTGGCCACCTTGAACAGCATCGCCAAGCCGTGGCGGGTGCCTTGCACGCAGGTTGTCTGGTCCTGAAGGCTGATCCGGTCGATGCGAAAATCCGCCGTGTGGGCGGTGCCGAAGGTGACAACCGTTACACCCATGGCCCGCGCCTTGGCCAGCAAGATCGGGCTGACGTCCAGATCAACCGGCAACACTGCAACGCCACCCGGCACAAGGCCGTCCATGATCGCGGCCTTTTCATGTGCGATGCCCGCCACATCGGCAAACGCCTCCAGATGTGCGGCCGCCACGGTCGTGATCATCGCCAGATCCAGTTTGGCCATCTGCGCCAGCGGCGCGATTTCGCCCGGATGGTTCATCCCGATTTCGATCACCGCAAAATCGGCGTCAACCGGCATCCGTGCCAGCGTCAGAGGCACGCCCCAATGGTTGTTATAGCTCGCCTCGGCGGCATGGACGCAGCCCTGACGGCCCAGAACAGCGCGCAGCATTTCCTTCGTCGATGTCTTGCCCACCGACCCTGTCACCCCAATAACCCGCGCCTTGGTGCGCGCCCGCGCCGCGCGCCCAAGATCGGCGAGTGCCACAAGGACATCGGGCACGATCAACAAGGGCGCACCGGCGGCCACACCTTCGGGGATGTGGCTGACCAATGCGGCGGCGGCCCCGTTTGCAAGCGCTTGTGCCACAAAATCATGGCCGTCGCGGACG
Organism: Rhodobacterales bacterium; assembly: GCA_031396505.1. Taxonomy (GTDB): domain Bacteria; phylum Pseudomonadota; class Alphaproteobacteria; order Rhodobacterales; family Rhodobacteraceae; genus JAAFHS01. The sequence goes on along the minus strand of JANNKX010000006.1, from coordinate 1,950 downwards.
TCTTTCAGGGCAACAAACAGATCGCCGGGCTGGATCGTGCGCGTATCAATCGACACGCCGTCCGCTTGCCATTTGGCCGTAGCCCGCCCACCTGTCGCCCGCGCCGCATCGTCGGATGACCACAGCATCAGATCACCCCGTCCAAAGCGGCCACCGCAATGCTGGCCTGTTCGACATCGTCAAAGGGGTACACCTCGCCCTTGATGATCTGCCCGGATTCGTGCCCCTTGCCCGCCACCAGCAGCGCATCGCCGGGGCCAAGCGCGTCAACCCCGCGCAAGATCGCCTCGGCGCGGTCGCCCACCTCGTTTGCGTCGGGACAGGCGGCCAGCACTTCGGCGCGGATGGTAGCGGGGTCTTCGCTGCGCGGGTTGTCATCGGTGACAAAAAGCACATCCGCATGGGCCGCTGCCGCCGCCCCCATGAGGGGGCGTTTGGTACGGTCACGGTCGCCGCCTGCACCGAACACCACCACCAGCCGCCCCATCACGTGCGGGCGCAGCGCGCGCAGTGCCGTGGCAATGGCATCGGGCGTATGCGCGTAGTCCACGAACACCGATGCGCCATTCATTCGCGTCGCGGCCAGTTGCATGCGCCCGCGCACGCCTGACAGGCGCGGCAGGACGGCAAACACATCATTGGCGGGCGCGCCTGCCGCAATTACCAATCCGGCGGCAAGGCTGACGTTTTCGGCCTGAAACCCGCCGATCAGGTTCAGCCGCACCTGATAGTCGCGGCCCTGCCAGTTGACGCGCAAGTCCTGCCCCGTCGCATCGAAACGCTGCGCCGTAATCGTCAGATCGCAGGCCGGATTATGCCCGACGGTGATCACGCCTTGCCCGCGTCGCGCCGCAATCGCGGCAATAGACACGCCTTTGGGGTCATTCATGTTGACGACCGCAATCCCGTCTTCGGGCAGCACACGCCCGAACAGCGCGGCCTTGGCATCAAAATACGCGTCCATCGTGTGATGATAATCCAGATGGTCTTGCGTGAAATTCGTGAACCCCGCCGCCACAAGCCGCACGCCGTCCATCCGGCGCTGATCCAGACCGTGGCTTGATGCCTCCATCGCGGCGTGGGTCACGCCTTCGCCTGCCGCCTGCGCCAGCATCCGGTGCAGCGTGATCGGGTCCGGCGTCGTATGCGCGCTTGACGCAGTCCAGTCGCCCTCGACACCTGTCGTGCCGATGTTGATCGCCGCATGGCCAAGGGCCTGCCAGATTTGCCGCGTAAAGGTGGCAACGGATGTCTTGCCGTTTGTCCCCGTCACCGCCACCATCGTTGCGGGCTGTGATGCAAACCACAGGGCAGCCGCACCTGCCAGCGCCTCACGCGCGTCCTCGGCCACAATCAGGGCAAGATGGGCCGCGCGGACCGCATCACCCGCTATCTGCGCGCCGGCACGGTCTGTCAGAACCGCCACCGCACCGCGTGCCAGCGCCGTTTGCACATAGGTCGCACCATGCACGACGGACCCCGGCAAGGCCGCGAACAGGCAGCCGTCAGAAACCTGCCTGCTGTCCACCGCCAGACCGCGCACGCGCACTTCCCGCCCGGCGGTTGCCGTCAGGCCAAGTTCGGCCAATGTCACGCTGCGGTCTGTCATCCTGGCCTCTGGTCACGTTTCGGTTCTGCGGGCCCGCGCCCGTGCCATCAGTTATGCGCGACTGTTAGCCCATCCAGTGCCAATGATTCAACCTGTGGCCGCAACCCCAGCAAGGGTGCCGTGCGCCGGATGATTTCGGCGGCCACCGGCACCGATGTCCAGCCCGCCGTGCGGCGCGGTTCCGACCCCGAGGTCTCAACGGGTTCATCCAGCGTCACAATCAGCACATATTGCGGATCGTTCGCCGGAAAGATTGACGCAAAGGTGTTGATCACCTTATCATCGTAATAGCCCCCCGATGCGCGCGGTTTGTCCGCCGTGCCGGTTTTGCCCGCCACCGC
>JANNKX010000405.1:0-12686 GCA_031396505.1 Rhodobacterales bacterium | reverse complement strand
AATACGGGCTTGGTCCGGTGCAGCCGGTTCTGAACCCGAAGCCCGGCGTGCGCCAGGCGCTGAGCGTCGGGCGCGATCTGAAATTTGTCGGGCCGGATGGACCAGTCACGCTGCCGCGTTTGTCAGGCTTCAACCGGCTGGATGGTCGGGGTAAGGCTGGGCGGCTAGGAACCATTGCGGAGATTTTGGCCGCCTGACGCCGGGCGACTTGACTCACCTCTCTAACCGGCAGCACAAAATCCGTCAGGTGCGCCACATAGTGTTCAGGTCCCGCACCGCCTTTGGCCACGGCACTGGCAAAGCTGCTCTTTGCGGAACTTTCCGTAGTGGTGGGCACATGGCGGCGTTAACGATGCTGTCGACGCTGCGTATGTTCGAGGCCTGCGGATCGTGCGGGCATTCGAAATGCGGGTGATGCGGCGGCCATAAATTCGCCGTTAAGACTCTGTTTACGGTAAAACTGCATAACTTGCGGGTGAATTATCGCCTGCGGGCTGGTTTTGCTGGTGCACTTGGGGAATAGGGCCTGACTGGGCTTTGCTGGGGAATGGTAAATGCGTCTGATTGCGGTGATTCTGGCCCTGGTCGTCATGGGCGCGCCCGTGCATGCGGAACCGCGTGTGACGCTGGGCTGGGGACGGTTGTTTACCAATGACGCGCTTGGCGATGGGCGTGACCGGTGGCGCACGGGGTCTTATAGCCTGAGCATGCTGCGCGGGCCGTCATGGGCGGGCGCGCTGCCGGACCGGGCGGGGCAGATCCTGGAATTCCGGTTCCGGGGTGAAATCATCGCGCCGGAAAACCTGATTACGGCGGCACCGGGGGACCGACGCTATGCCGGGGCGCTGTCATTCGGGGTGCACACGCATTTCACGGTTGGACAGGCCGAGGCATCGGTTGGTGGCGATCTGGTGTTTCTGGGGCCGCAAACCGGGCTGGGATCGTTTCAGCGGGCCGCGCATGATCTGCTGGGCATTGCCGAACCGCAGGTTCTGGATGACCAGATCGACAATCGGGTGTCCCCGACCGTCACGGGCGAGATTGCACGCAGTTTCCGTCTGGGGGGCAAGGTCACGCTGCGCCCGTTTCTTGAGGCGCAGGCGGGGGTTGAAAGCCTTGTGCGGGCGGGCGGGGATATTGTGATCGGCTCTGCGTGGGATGGCGCGCTGATGCTGCGCGACCCGGTGACGGGGCAGCGTTACAGCGGGATCGCGGCCACGGGTCAGGGGGTGAGTTTCACCTTTGGCGCGGATGTGGCGCATGTGTTTGACAGCGACTATCTGCCCAGCGGCGGGGATGCGGTTTTGTCGGATGAACGCACGCGGGTGCGGGCGGGCGTCGAATGGCAGGGCGAGCGGGCGGATGTGTTTTACGGGCTGACCTATCTGGGACCGGAGTTTGACGGGCAGCCGGACGGGCAAGTGGCCGGGTCATTGCGCGTGAACTTCGACTTCTAAAGCGTGTTGTTGTTGATCAGGCTCACCTGATCAACAACGACACGAAAATGACCAACGGCGCGCCTGTCTTGGATCATTTTCAATCTTGTTCAGATTGAAGATGATCCGCTCTAAACCTTTCTGCAACAGTCGTTAATGGAAAATTAACTGTGGCTTTCGGGTCATAGCCAAGCGGGTTTTCGCCTGCTACGGTTCGATCCATAAAAGACTATATAAAAAACGAGCAGGCAGACAGGCATGAACACGGGCTCTCGGGCTACGTACGTCATTTCCTGGTCGCAGACAGAAGTGGATGGGGTTCACGCGGGCGCACTGGATGTGCTGGCGGTGGGTGCAAGCTGGCGTTGGACGGGGCAAGCCGTTCGCGTGGATGCACCGCAATCCATTCTGGTTCTGGAAGCGGCCGAGGGTGCGGCGGAACTGCGCAAACGCGCGGCAAAAATGGTGCGGCGGCTGATCGGGGCGGCGATTGCCCCGCATGAGACCGCTGTGCGGGATGATGGGCCAGACACGCCCGAACAGGGGTTTGTGGTCACGGACGGCGTGCAAAGCCATGCGGTGACGATCATCGGTGTGCCCGATACGGGCGCGCGATTGTTGATGTTCGTGGGCAGTGTCCCGCCAGTAGACCGCGACATGTGGGTGGTGCGCACGGCGATTGACCGCAGCGCATTTGCAGGGGGTGCGCGGGTCGAAGGCGGGGTGATCTGCTTTACACCGGGTACGTGCATTCAAACGCCGGATGGCGCGCGGCTGATTGAAACCCTGCGTCAGGGCGATCTTGTGCAGACCAAGGATAATGGCGTGCAGGCGGTGATGTGGACAGGGCAGCGGCGGATGTCGGGGGCAAGGCTGCATGCGATGCCGCATCTGCGCCCGATCCGGTTTCGCAAGGGCGCGCTTGACATTGATCGGCCGGACCGCGAACTGCTGGTTTCACCGCAGCACCGGATGCTGATCAAGGGGGCGGCGGCGCGGGCGTTGTTCAACGCGTCCGAGGTGCTGGTGGCGGCGGAGGATCTGCTGAACGATCACAGCATCATGGTGGATCATTCGGCGCGCGAAGTGACCTATGTGCATATCCTGCTTGAGGCGCATAACATCGTCTGGGCGAACGGGCTGGAAACCGAAAGCTTTCATCCGTCAAACACGGCGCTTGAGACGATTGCGCCGGATCAACGCGATCGGCTGTTTGCGGTCTGTCCGACCCTGCGGCATCATCCGGATGCCTATGGTGATTATGCCCGGCGCAACCTGTCAGGGTCAGAGGCGGCGATCCTGCGGCACAATATGGCGGCCTGAGTTGACTCTGCCGGTTTGGCCTGTATAAGCCCGCAAATCCCCGGAGAAATCCGGGGGTTTTTCATTGGTGTTGGTGGCCTTCGCAAGAAGATGCCTGTCGCCGGGGGGACCCGAAAAGGACAACGCCCTTCATAGCACCCCTTGGGTGCGTCCTAACGAAGGAGATCAGCCGTGACCAAACGCACGTCTGCCAAGTACAAAATTGACCGCCGCATGGGCGAAAACATCTGGGGCCGTCCGAAATCCCCGGTGAACAAGCGTGAATACGGGCCGGGCCAGCACGGCCAGCGCCGCAAGAATAAACTCAGCGACTTTGGCACGCAGTTGCGCGCAAAGCAGAAGCTGAAGGGTTACTACGGCGACCTGACGGAAAAGCAGTTCCGCAAGATCTATACCGAGGCGGAACGCGTCAAGGGTGACACGGGCGAGATGCTGGTGGGTCTGCTGGAGCGGCGTCTGGATGCGGTGTGCTACCGCGCCAAACTGGTGCCGACGATTTTCGCGGCACGCCAGTTCGTGAACCACGGGCATGTCATGGTGAACGGGAAGCGCGTGAACATCGCGTCCTACCGCGTGAAAGAGGGCGATCTGATCGAAGTGCGGCAAAAGTCCAAGCAGATGGCGCTTATCCTTGAGGCGATCCAGCTGACGGAACGCGATGTGCCGGATTACATGGAAGTCGACCACAACAAGATGACGGTGAAGTTCGTGCGCACGCCTGCCTTGGGCGATGTGCCTTATCCAGTGCAGATGGAACCGAACCTGGTCGTGGAATACTACGCCAAAAACTAAGGTGTGATGGGCAGTATTGCCCATCCTACGCGACAGAGGCCGCGCCTTCGGGTGCGGCCTTTTTCATGCGCGGCGGCAAATCGCAGGTGCGCAATGGCGCGCCATGCGGTAATCAACCGATAGCCGTGACAAAGGGACAAACGCATGTCGGAAAAACCCAGTCTTGAAACGACGTTCGAACGTGGCCTGTTTGCGTCGCGCTGGCTGATGGCACCGATGTATCTGGGGCTGGTGGTCAGCCTTGCGATGCTGACGGTCGTCTTTGTCAAGGAACTGGCCTATTACGCGCCCAAGGTGCTTAGCATGACCGCCGACCAGGGGATCCTTGCGATTCTGACGTTGATCGATCTGTCGCTGGCGGCGAACCTTTTGTTGATCGTACTGTTTTCGGGATACGAAAACTTCGTCTCGAAACTGGACATCGTCGATACCGAAGACCGCCCGTCATGGATGGGGAAGGTTGATTTTTCCGGTTTGAAGATGAAGCTGATCGCATCGATCGTGGCGATTTCGGGAATACATCTGCTGAAAGTATTCATGGAGATTGGCAAGGCGGACCCTGACAAGGTGGTGAGTGCAAGCCAGATGTATCTGATGGTTGTGATCCACCTGACCTTCGTTCTGTCCGGTGTGTTGTTGGCATTGATGGACTGGCTCAGCGCGAAGACCGACAAACATTAGGCGGCAGCAGCCCTGATGCCTGCGCGGTAGTCGCTGGGGGTTTGGCCGGTAAACGCGCGAAAGGCCGCATTGAAGGCGGACAGCGAGTTATATCCCGTGGCAAAGGCCACTTCGGTGATGGTCGCCGTATCATCGCTTAACGCCTCGACCGCATGGACCATGCGCAGGCGACGCTGGGCTTGCCGCCATGTCATGCCCAATTCATCGGCAAAGCGGCGGGCGAGGGTGCGCGGTGTGGCCCCGGCGGCGGCGGCGATGTCGTCAAAGCATTTGGTCGTGGTCAGATTATCTTTGGTCAAGGCCAGCGCGCGGCGCAGAATGTCACTGCGCACCGATGGCATCCAGGCCTGACTTGGGGTGGCGGCCAGCCGTTCGGCCAGCACCGCCGCCGTATCGAACAACTGGCGCGCGAAGGGCGGCAGATCGGGGCAATCGGGTCCGTAAGAGCGCAGTTCCAGCATGACTTCGCGCAGCAGGGGCGTCATGTCGAACACGCGCAACGGGTGGCTGGGGGCCGGATAGGCATCCGGCCCAAACAGCACGGAACAACAGGCGATCCGGCGGGTGATGCTGATGTTGACGGGTTCATGGGCTGCAATCCATGCGGCGCGCGCGGGCGGCAGGGTCCAGCAGCGCCCGCCCGCCTCCAGTGCCATCAGGCCGTCGGTGGCATACAGCAGATAGTGGCGCGGAAAGCGATGCGTGGTCAGGGGTTCGGGGTCGAACCCACTGACGACGGCAAAGGCTGCGGGTTCCGGCATCGGGTCAGGTTGCCTTGGATTTGGCGTCAAAGACACGCGACGTCGGCGTGCCTGTCATCAACGGAAACAGCAGGGCACCAACCGCCTTGAACCCATCGGTTGCGCGGTAGGCATCAAAACTGGCGGCATCAGACCATTCGTGCATCAGGCGAAAGGATCCTGTCTGCTGGGGATCGGTCCAGATAGCATAGTCCAGATTGCCCCACAGGGCGCGCACAATCGGTGCTTCGGCATCCAGTGTCGCCTGCGCGCGTGCGGCGTTTGCGGGGGCGACGGCGAAATCAATGATGGCAATCAGCATGATCTATCTCCGGTTGGGTTTTGGTGATCAGGTAGGCATGGCTGGTGCGCCGTGGCGGGCCGCTGGCAAACCCCATGTCGCGCGGGCAGACAAGGCCTGCGGCAACGACGGCTTGCAGGATTTGTGCAGGGCTATGGCTGCGGTGCCGCCAGATCGGGCGGATCAGCCGGTTGCACCAATGTGGTTTGGTGGCAATCAGGATGATCGCACCATCCGGCGTCAGCCCGCGCGCAAGGGCGCGCAGCGCATGCACAGGATCAGGGCAATGGTCGATGACATGGGCACACAGGATCAGGTCTTGCGACGGGTGCATCGGCAGGTCGTCCAGTGCGGCCTCCAGCAGCAGAACCTGATCCGCGGCACCGCGCAAGCGCAGGGATGCCTCGTGCAGCATGGCGGCGGCGGGATCAGCAAGGGTCAGCACATCAGGGCGGGGACGGGTCTGCAGATAGGCGGTGGCGAAATCGCCCGCACCGCAACCGGCATCCATCACGCGGCGCGGGGTCACGCCGGGCGGGCAAAGCCGGGCGATGGCCGCGCGGTAGGCTGCGGGGTAACCCAAGGCATCCATCTTGCGATGCCAGCCTGCAGCAGCGGCATTATAGCGCGCGCGCAGATCGGGGTTTCGGGTGATGACGTTGAACATAAGACAGCCTCGTTTGGTCGTCTTGCAGACTAGCGATGCGGACAGGCGCGCGCTGTCGTGAACGGTCAAAAATGCGCGTGAAACGGACAGGCCCATCGGGGCAACGGCGTGGGGCAAGATGACACTGGCATTGCACCCGCCGCGCCGTTAGAAGCGGCCCCACACTGGGGAGCCTGCAATGAATGATGCGATCCGCCCGCAGCCGGGCATTCTTGACATTGCCCTGTACGAGGGTGGCAAATCGCATGTGGCGGGCATCGCCAATGCGCTGAAGCTGTCGTCGAACGAAAACCCCTTTGGCCCGTCGGACAAGGTGAAGGAAGCGTTTCAGCGCACGGTTCATTCGCTGCACCGCTATCCCAACACGGATCACGCATCCTTGCGCACGGCGATTGGCGAGGTGCATCACCTTGACCCCGCACGCATCATCTGCGGCGTGGGGTCGGATGAGATCATCACCTTTCTGTGCCAGGCCTATGCGGGGCCGAAGGATGAGGTGGTGTTCACCGAACACGGGTTCCTGATGTACCGCATTTCGGCCATGGCCGTGGGGGCGACCCCGGTGGAGGTGGCAGAGCGCGAACGCACGGCGGATGTGGATGCGATTCTTGCGGCCTGCGGGGCGCGCACGCGGCTGGTGTTCATCGCGAACCCGAACAACCCGACGGGCACGATGATTTCGGCGGCAGAGGTGGCGCGGCTGGCGGATGGATTGCCGCCAAAAGCCATACTGGTGCTGGACGGGGCCTATGCAGAATATGTCGAAGGCTATGATGGTGGGGCGTCCTTGGTGGATGCGCGCAGCAATGTGGTGATGACGCGGACGTTTTCGAAAATCTACGGTCTGGGTGGGTTGCGCATTGGCTGGGGGTATGGGCCAAAGGCGATCATCGACGTGCTGAACCGCATTCGCGGGCCGTTCAATTTGTCGACCACGGCGCTGGAGGCGGCAGAGGCGGCGGTGCGCGATCAGGATCATCTGGTGCGCTGCCGCAATGAAAACAACCGGATGCGCATGTGGCTGGCGCAGGCGTTGGCGGAACTGGGCGTGCCATCGGATACGTCGATGGCGAATTTCGTGCTGGCGCGCTTTGCCAGCCCGGATGAGGCCGAGGCTTGTGATGCGTTTTTGCAAGAGCAGGGCCTGATTGTGCGGCGGGTGGCGGGATACAAACTGCCGCATTGCCTGCGCATCACGGTGGGTGACGAAAGTGCGTGCCGCCGGGTCGCGCATGCGGTGGCACAGTTCAAGGGTGTGAAATGATGTACCGCCGTGTCGCCCTGATCGGGCTGGGCCTGATTGCGTCGTCCATGGCGCATGCGATGCGGGCGACTGGTCTGGCGGGCGAGATTGTGGGTTATGCGAAATCGGCGGAAACACGCAGCGTTGCAAAGGCGCTGTTCTGCGACCGGGTGACGGACACGGCGGCAGAGGCGGTGCTGGGCGCGGATCTTGTGGTGCTGTGCGTGCCGGTGGGCGCGATGGCGGCGCTGGCAGAGGAAATTGGCCCGCATTTGGCCCCCGGTGCCACAGTCACGGATGTGGGGTCGGTCAAGCAGGCGGTGATTGCAGCGGTGGCCCCGCATATCCCGGCAGGCGTGCATTTCATACCGGGCCATCCGCTGGCCGGGACCGAACATTCGGGGCCGAAGTCGGGGTTTGCCAGCCTGTTCCAGAATCGCTGGTGGCTGCTGACCCCGCCCGATGATGCCGATGCGGATGCCATCGCACGCCTGCGGGCCCTGCTGGAAGGGATGGGGGCCAATGTCGATACGATGGATGCGCCGCACCATGACCTTGTGCTGGCGGTGACCAGCCACACCCCGCATCTGATTGCCTATACGATGGTGGGCGTGGCCGATGACCTGCGCCGCGTGACCGACAGCGAGGTGATCCGCTATTCTGCGGCGGGTTTTCGCGATTTTACGCGGATTGCCGCCAGTGACCCCACCATGTGGCGCGACGTGTTCTTGACCAACAAGGAGGCGACGTTAGACATTCTGGGACGGTTCACCGAAGAACTGTTCGCCCTGCAACGGGCAATCAGGCTGGGCGATGGTGATCATCTGCATGCGTATTTCACGCGGACCCGTGCGATCCGGCGCGGGATCATCGAGGCGGGGCAGGATACCGACGCGCCCGACTTTGGCCGCGCGCCGGCACCTGTCAAAGGGGGTTAGGGCGATGTGGCGGGTGGTGATGGTTGCGATGTGTATGGCGTGCCCCGCTTGGGCCGATGCGCCCGAAACGTCGATCTTTCCGCGCGCACGCCCCGCAATCGTGACCGATGCGGTGCAGGCGGCCGTTGCCGCCGCCACCGCGCCCCTGGCTCTGGTCGCGCAACCCGCCACATCGCCGCGCCCCCGCGCGCGGCCCGCGGCACTGGCCACCACAGCACCCGTGACCGCCGTATCATCCGCGTCCGAGGCCCCTGCCCCGCGCGTGCGCCGTGGCCTGATGGCCAGCCTGTTTGGCGCCCCGCGTGCGCGCCCCGATCCGGCAGATGATGCGCCCCAGACCGCGATCCCGCAGGGCAATTCCGTTTGTGGCGACCCCGCCATCATCGGACGCACGCTGCCCGCCATCAGCAGCGGCACGCGCGGCTGCGGCATCGACACGCCGGTCGAAATCACCGCGATTGACGGCATCGCCCTGTCGCAACCATCGACATTGGATTGCGGCACAGCGACCGCGCTGCGCCAATGGATCGACGCCGGGTTGCGCCCGGCCTTTGCCGATACCCGTGTTGTTGGTTTGCAAATTGCGGGGCATTATGTCTGCCGATCACGCAACAACGTGCGCGGCGCACCTGTCAGTGAACATGGACGCGGCAAGGCGATTGATATTTCGGGCATCGTGCTGGCCAACGGGCGCAGCCTGACCGTTCAGGGCAACTGGAACAGTGCCATGCGCGCCGCCTACAAGGCCGGTTGCGGGATTTTCGGCACCACGCTCGGCCCCGGATCGGACGGCTATCACGAGGATCACATGCATTTCGATACCGCCAATCACCGCAACGGCGCTTATTGCCGCTGATGCCCGACCTGTTCGCCTATACGGACGGTGCCTGTTCGGGCAATCCCGGCCCCGGCGGCTGGGGCGTGCTGATGATCGCGCGCGAGGCTGGGCAGGTGGTCAAGGAACGCGAATTGTGCGGCGGCGAGGGGCATACCACCAATAACCGGATGGAGTTGCTGGCCGCGATTTCCGCACTTGAGGCGCTGACGCGCGACACTGATCTGACCATTGTCACCGACAGCGCCTATGTGAAAAACGGCATTACCGAATGGATTGCCGCGTGGAAGCGCAAGGGGTGGCGCACGGCGGGGGGGCCGCCGGTCAAGAATGTTGATCTGTGGCAGCGTCTTGATACGGCACAGGCCCGGCACCGGGTGACATGGCGCTGGATCAAGGGGCATGCGGGGCACGCCGAAAACGAACGTGCCGATGCGCTGGCCCGGGCAGGCATGGCACCGTTCAAGACGGGTGCGGCGTGATTGAACCTGCCAATGTGTTGCAGGTGCTGGATTATCTGGCGGTGATCGTGTTTGCGCTGACGGGCGCGCTGGTGGCCAGCCGGTCGCAATTGGATATCGTCGGGTTCATCTTTATCGCCTGCCTGACGGCTGTGGGTGGCGGCACGCTGCGCGATGTGCTGCTGGACCGTGCGGTATTCTGGATGGCCGACCCTGCGATTCTGGCAACCGCCGCCGTGGCCGCCATCGTGGTGTTCTTTACGGCGCATCTTCTGGAAAGCCGCCTTGCCGCGATCCGCTGGCTGGATGCCTTTGCGTTGGCCGTGGCCGTGCCTGCGGGGGTGGCGGCATCGCTGTCGGCTGGGGCGGGGTGGCCTGTTGTGCTGGTGATGGGGGTGATCACGGGCTGCATGGGCGGGCTGATGCGCGATGTGGTCTGCAACGAGGTGCCCTTGGTGTTGAAACAGGGCGAATTATACGTGACAGCCGCCTTTTGTGGCGCGGTTGCCGCCGTGGTCGTGGTGCAGTCGGGCCAGACCGGCCTGTTGCCGCTGGCGGCCTGCGCGGTGGTGACATTGGTGTTGCGCGCGGGCAGCATGGCCTTTGGCTGGCGCTTGCCAGTGTATCGGTCCACCCCGCCGCGCCCGGACGCGCCCAAGCGTGATGGTTGAAACCTGCCGCGCCCCCGCGTAGCATTGCGCCATGTCACGCAGCCGCATCATCCCCGACACCCATGTTTTCGCAACCCTGCGCGACATCATCGCCACCCAAGGTGCGGTTGCCGCGTCGTTTCGCGCCGTGGGCCGGGCAACCGGGCTGGCACCCGCGACGCTGGTGCAACGCTATGGCAGTGCGGCAGGCATGCTGCGCGCGGCGATGATTGACGGCTGGGATATCGCGGATGCGGCCTTTGATGCGATTGATGTGCCCCTGACGCCCAAGGGTGCCACGCTGTTGTTAAAGGCGCTGCCTGCCACGCCGCCGTTGTCGCGCGATCCCGATGTGGTGCTGCGCGCGCGTGCGTGGCGCGCACGGGTGATCAAGGCGCTGACCGCGCGTCTGGACGATGCCGAAGCCTCGGCAATTCTGTTTGCCGCATGGCAGGGCCGGTTGCAGTGGGAACAGGTGGGTGCACGCGGCTTTGCGCTGCGCGACGCGGTCAAACGTCTGTCGTAGAAAGTGTTACGCCTGATCGGGTTCGGCCGATCATACGCAACACGTCATATGCACGGGTTATTCTTGGCTTGGCTCGAGGCACCCTAACGTCCCCAGACCACCGCGTTTTCGTGGCGTTTGATCAGATGTTTCAATTCATCAAATGCCCCCACCACATGCGCCGCAAACCGGTCTGCCGCCTGTGTGCGCGAAGGTTTGACGCGGCGCAGGATACCAAGGCTGCGGTTGGGTTGCGGAATATCCAAAGGCAGCACGGTGATCCGGTTTTCCCGCCGCTGTGCGAACACCACAGAAAACGGCAGGACCGCCAGCGCATTGGTTTCAGACATGTAGTTGATCACGCTCATCAAGGACCCACCCGAATATCGGATGTTAATCTCTGACATCCCGATGGTCAGCAGAATGGAATGCAGGTCCGACATCAAGGGCGATCCCGGCAGCGGTGCCACCCATGGAAATTCCGCAAGATCCGAAATCTGCAAGCGGCGTTTGCGCAGCAGGGGGTGGCCTGCGCGGCAGGACACGATGTTGCGGCCTGCCAGAATCTCGGTGAATGCGAAACCCGGCGCGGCATCAAGCAGCCCCATCGGCACGATAGCAAGGTCGATCAGATCATTTTCCAATGCGGCCGACAGATCGGGAAGGTTGCCATAGCTTTGCTGCACGGTCACATCGGGTTCGAGGTTTTGGAAATCCGCGATCATCCTGCTGATCATTGCGTCCATGAAGAACGGCACACCGCCCACGCGCACCAGCCCCTTGGTGCCCGTCATGAACCCCTTCACCGTGTCCGATGCTTTGCGCGATGCGGCAAGGATGACGCGGCCATGGGCGGCCAGTTGCGCGCCCAAAGGGGTGGCCTGCACCGGACGCTTGCCCTTTTGGAACAACGCCTCGCCCACCCGCGCCTCCAGCATCGCAAGCGACCGGCTGACTGCGGGCTGCGTCAGGCCAAGGGATGCCGCGCCATGGCTGATACTGCCCGCGTCCAGCACGGCGGCAAGCTGTATCAGATGGGCTTCGTTCAGCTTCATAGCATTATGATATAGTACGCCGCGCAATAATCATCCATTTTGTTGCGGTTCGGCATAACTTTCCATCAATGCAGAGGGGGGGCTGCGGCGGATGGATGGATCGACGGCAGAACAAGCATCGCATGATGTGCTGGGCGCATTGGCCAGCCGTCTGGCAAAGGCCGGTGATGCACGCCTGCCAAGCGTCTTTCTGGCGACCGTCGCCCGTCTGCATGGCCTGATCGCCGATGTGCGCCCGACACCGGACGAACTGCGCGCAGCGATCGAATTTCTGACGGATGTGGGCCACAGCGCAGACGCGCGGCGCCAGGAATGGGTGCTGCTGGCCGACGTGATCGGGATGTCGACGCTGGTCGAAGACCTGCATGCCTGCCGCCCGGACGGGGCCACGCCCAATACCCTTGCCGGGCCGTTTTACCGCGATGATGTGCCCGAACTTGCCAATGGCGCGAACCTGTGCCGCGATGGCATCGGGCAGCCGCTGGATTTGCACGGGCGCGTTACCGCATTGGACGGATCGCCCGTGGCGGGTGCTGTGGTCGAGGTCTGGCATGCCAACGCCGTTGGCCGCTATGAAAATCAGGACCCGGATCTGCAGCCGGAATTCAACCTGCGCGGCCGTTTGCGGACCGATGCGGCGGGGCGGTTTGACCTGACGACGATCAAGCCAAGCGGCTATGCCCTGCCCGAAGATGGTCCGGTGGGCCGTTTGATGAACGGGCTGGGGCTGCGGCTGGAACGCCCCGCGCATATCCATTTTCGCATCACCGCACCGGGTTTTGAGGTGCTGACCACGCATATCTTTGACCGTGCCGATCCCGCGATTGGGCGCGATGCGCTGTTCGGGGTGAAACCGGGATTACTGGCTGATTTTGCGGGCGCGCCACGCGCGCGTCTGGATGTGACCTTTGTCATCGTCGCCGAAAACCCCAACGCGAAAGGATGACCGCCATGGCCAACGCCCTTGTCAGTGGCTATCACCACCTGACCCTGTCGACTGACGGCGCGCAGGAAGACTATGATTTCTATACCAGAACCCTTGGTCTTTATTCGGTAAAG
>JANNKX010000378.1:0-3671 GCA_031396505.1 Rhodobacterales bacterium | reverse complement strand
CGGATCGCCGCCAATCTTGGCCTCGGTGTTGCCCGTCCCCGGTGCGCCCGACCCTTCCATCATCCACACGAACCCCGGCATCCGCTTGCCCATCCCGTTCACGCGGTCCAATGCTTGCATGAATTCCGCCACACGCGGATCGTCCGTAGGCGCCAGAAGACGGCCCACGTTCAATTCCGCCAGATGCATGTTTTCCATCACACTGCTCCTCATGTGTCCTTGCGATGCATTACAAGGATCAGCCTGTAGCCAACGTCGGAAATATACGCGCATGCCCCTGCGCTAACCTATAGCACTGCAGCACGGACCGCCTGATATTCAATGACAATGCCGTCATTGACAGGCCCCGTCAAACACCCAAGACCCATCCGCCGCACCCGTTGGCACAAACCGCCCTACTGCCGCCGGATCATGCCGCCCGCCCGCCTGCGCACAGGTCTGCGCCGCCGCCGCCTTCGCCTCGATCCCGTCTGCATTCTGCAATCCCGGCCGGAACACGCTGACCTGCGCGCCGATCACCGCCTCCGCCCCCTGCGGCGTCAGCGTCAGGCCCGCAGGCCCCGGCCCGACCTCGCCCCGATAGTCGCGCCCGCCAACCGTCACCGTCGTCGGCGCCATCACGACCGACCGCCCGCCCCCACCCGGCGGCTCCGCCACTGGTGCGACACAGCCAGCAAGGCCCGCAACCACCACCAGCGCAGCGCCCGTCTTCACTCCGCCGCCACCGCCGTTACCCGGCCCGTGCGTTTGGCCTTGATCCGGTCCTCGATCTCGTCCCGGAAATGCCGGATCAGGCCCTGAATGGGCCAGGCCGCCGCATCGCCAAGCGCACAAATGGTGTGGCCTTCCACCTGTTTGGTCACCGACAAAAGCATGTCGATCTCCTCGACCTCCGCCTCGCCCCGCACCAGACGGTCCATCACCCGCATCATCCAGCCCGTGCCTTCGCGGCAGGGCGTGCACTGGCCACAGCTTTCGTGTTTGTAAAACTTCGACAGCCGCCAGATCGCCTTGATGACATCCGTCGAGCGGTCCATCACGATCACCGCCGCCGTGCCCAACCCCGACCGCTGTTCGCGCAGCCAGTCGAAATCCATGATCGCCTCATCACACTGCGCCGCATTCAGCATCGGCACGGATGATCCGCCCGGAATCACCGCCTTGATGTTCTTCCACCCGCCCCGGACGCCGCCGCAATGCCGGTCCAGCAATTCCTTCAACGTGATCGACATCGCCTCTTCGACAACGCAAGGGTTATTCACATGACCACTGATCGCAAACAGCTTGGTCCCTGCGTTGTTCGGCCGCCCGAAGCCTGCAAACCATTCCGCCCCGCGCCGCAGAATCGTCGGCACCACCGCAATCGATTCCACATTGTTCACCGTGGTCGGGCAGCCATACAGGCCGGACCCTGCCGGGAACGGTGGCTTCATCCGCGGCATCCCCTTCTTGCCCTCAAGGCTTTCCAGCAGTGCTGTTTCCTCGCCGCAGATATAGGCCCCCGCGCCATGGTGCAGATAGCAGTCGAAATCCCAACCCGACTTCGCCGCATTACGGCCCAGAAGCCCCGCGTCATAGCATTCGTCCAAAGCGTGCTGCAACGCCTCACGCTCACGGATGTATTCACCCCGGATGTAGATATAGCAGGCGTTCGCCCCCATCGCGAAGGCCGCGATCAGGCACCCTTCGATCAAGGTATGCGGATCATGCCGCATGATCTCGCGGTCCTTGCAGGTGCCCGGTTCGGATTCGTCCGCATTCACCACCAGATAGCTGGGTCGCCCATCCGATTGCTTGGGCATGAACGACCACTTCAACCCGGTCGGGAACCCCGCCCCGCCGCGCCCGCGCAGGCCTGATGCCTTCATCTGGTCGACAATCGCATCGCGCCCCCGCGCAATGATCGCCGCCGTCCCGTCCCAATGGCCACGCTTCTTGGCCCCCGCAAGGCTGCGGTCATGCATCCCGTAAAGGTTGGTGAAAATGCGGTCCTGATCCTTCAGCATCTCTGCTCCCTTAACCCCGGCGTTTGCGCCAGATTTGATAGGTCATAACTAGCGCCCAGAAGAACGCGGCCAATGCGGCAAGATCAAACAGAAAGACATAACGCACGTCCCACCCTAAGGTCCCGCCCAGCCATTGCGCCCCCATCCACCCGATCATCGTCACCACCAGCACAATGGCCACGTTGCGCGACTGCAGGGCGATCTGACGATCCGTATCCGGGTCACGCATCGGTAAGCCCTAGTAGTTGTTCGTCTTGGCCCGGATGCGGAATGCCTCCAGCCCTTCGGACACGATCAGCTTGGCCTGCGCCGTCCACCGGTCCCGCACAATCCGGCCCTTGAAAGTCTTCATGTTCGCATCCACCCAAGCCACATCCGCATCCGACCAACCTGCGATCTGGTCGAAATGATAAAAGCCCAGCTCATTCACCAGCTTTTCCATCGCAGGCCCGATCCCCTCGATCTCTTTGAGGTTATCTGCCCGTCCGCCACGCGGCCCGCTCAGCCGCACAGGGCCGTCCGCCGTCGCCTCGGCAGGCTTCGCCACCGCAGGTTTGGCCGGCTTGGCAGCGATTGGCGCGGGTTGGGACACGAACGCGGCTGGCGCCGCCATCGCCGGGGCGACCGCCGGAACCTCGACTTCCGTCATAACGTCGTCGTGCGTCGCGACATTGATCGGGGCCGCCTTTGGCAGGCCGAACACGAACGCCACGACCGCCGCGATCATCGCCCCGACAAAGCCCGCCGCCATCCAGCCAAAGCCGCCGACAACAATCATCACGCCCGCGGCAACCAGCCCCGCGGCAATCCCGATTGCCCACATTTCAAAACGGGGTCCGTTCGCCATCTCTGATCTGTTCATGTCCGTCTCTCGCTCCCTTGATCGGCCCTATTTTATGGGCCTTGATTCACTATCCCTTCGCCTTGGCCGCCAGTTCTTTTGCCTGTGCAACCCATCCGTCACGCGTTACGCGCCCTTTAAAACCTTCCAGATTGTCGTCAACCCACGCGATTTCCGCAGGGGTCCAGGCCGCCAACTGATCAAAGTGATAGAACCCCAACCGATGGCACAGCGCCTCCAGCTTTGGCCCGATGCCGACAATCACCTTCAGATCATCCGCACGCCCATCCCGCGCCGCAGTCAGCCCCGCAGGTTTTGCCGCAACCGGGGCCTTCGCCTCCGGTGTCGCCGCAGGCGTTGCATTCGCCGCATTGCCATCCGCCACGGGTTTGCCCTTGGACCGCGCAGGTGCCTCTTGCACCGTCACGCCCGATGCATCCGCCACCGCGTTGCGCCCCGGTTTTGGTTCCTTTGCCACAACCTTGGCAGGCGTCGCAGGTTTGGCCTTGCCCAGCCACGGCGTCAGCAGCGGCACTTCCGTCCCGTCGATCCGCTTCACCGTATCGCGCAAATCCACCGCCGCCTGTGCGGATGCGTTATATTGCCGCCGCCCGCTTTCAAAATCCTTCAGGCTGGTCAGGCCTGCCAGCGGTTCCGCCGCATAGCGTCCGTTCTGCGGCCCCGGCACCGGCACTTCGCCGTTGGAAAACCGCCCGATCAGATCGCGCAGACGGTCCGGCGTCAGGTCCTCATAGTAATCCTTGCCGATCTGGGCCATCGGCGCATTGGCACAGGCCCCCAGACACTCCACCTCTTCCCACGAA
>JANNKX010000325.1:0-4547 GCA_031396505.1 Rhodobacterales bacterium | reverse complement strand
GCGATGGCGGCGCATCTGGCGGCGCTGGCCGCCCTGCCCGGCCTGATGAACCACGCCCTCGCCCTTGCCCCGCAGATCGCGCGGATCGCCGAAGACCTGGCCCGCGCGCAGGACATCTTGTTTCTGGGGCGCGGTGCGATGTTCCCGATGGCTCTTGAAGGCGCGCTGAAACTCAAGGAAATCAGCTACATCCACGCCGAAGGTTATGCATCGGGTGAACTGAAGCACGGCCCCATTGCGCTGATCGACGAAGCCGTGCCTGTCATCGTGCTCGCCCCCCGCGATGCCCTGTTCGACAAGACCGTGTCCAACATGCAAGAGGTGATGGCGCGGCATGGCAAGGTGCTGCTGATCTCGGATGCGCAAGGTGTGGCCGAGGCGGGCAATGGGGTGTGGCGCAGCATTACGATGCCCGAAGTTGACCCGATCTTTGCCCCCATCCTTTA
The DNA here is from genome assembly GCA_031396505.1 of Rhodobacterales bacterium. Lineage (GTDB taxonomy): Bacteria > Pseudomonadota > Alphaproteobacteria > Rhodobacterales > Rhodobacteraceae > JAAFHS01. Next base: position 4,101 of record JANNKX010000325.1, on the reverse strand, counting down.
TGCCGTGCCCGCGCAACTGCTCGCCTACCATACAGCAATCGCAAAAGGCACCGATGTCGACCAACCGCGCAATCTGGCCAAATCGGTCACTGTCGAATAGCCAAACCGCCGAAACGCCCCTAGACTTCCTCTCAGCAAAAATATCCCACGGGTGGTCTGGAGGGTGTGAAACCCTCCAGTCCTCGTCAGCCGAAAGAGCCGTCCATGGGCAAACGCGACACCAATCTGCAACCCGACCAGACCGCCTTCATTGGCGAACAGCATCTGTTCTTCGTGGCCACCGCCCCCGCCCATGGCCGCGTCAACCTGTCACCCAAGGGCATGGATGCCCTGCGCGTGCTGTCGCCCACCCGTATTCTCTGGCTCAACCTCACCGGGTCCGGCAACGAAACCGCCGCCCATCTGGCGCAAGATCCGCGCATCACGCTGATGTGGTGCGGGTTCGAAAAACGCCCCCTGATCCTGCGCGCCTATGGCACCGCGCGCGCCATCCACAGCGGCCACGCCGACTGGACCGCACTTGCCGCATATCTGCCAACCCAACCCGGCGCGCGTCAGATCATCGATGTCACAATTGACCTCGTGCAATCTTCCTGCGGCTTTGCCGTGCCCTTCATGGACTTCGCAGGCGACCGCCCCGTCCTGCATGACTGGGCACAAGGCAAGGGCAAGGATGGCCTGCGCAGCTATTGGCACACCCGCAACACAACAACCATCGACGGCGCACCAACGGGGATCGAGACGGCCACATGATCGCCGCTGCCCTCGCCCGACTGCACGCCCTTGCCGACCCCGCAAAAGCGCATGAGGCGGCGGCTTATCACAAGGCGCCCCGCCAATATCTCGGCATCCCCATCCCCGCTCTGGAACCGCTCATCGCCGCGTGGCGGGCCGAAGCCAGCCTTGACCAACGCATCCGGCTTGCCGCCGACCTGTGGGACACCAACATCCACGAGGCCCGCGTCTGTGCGGCCAAACTGTTGACCCAGGCCCGCATCCGCCCCGATGCCGCCGTCTGGGAACTGATCACATCATGGGTGCCCGGTTTCGACGCCTGGGCGCTGGCCGATCATGTCGCCATCGCCGGGCAAAAGCGGCTGGTGGCTGACCCCTCGCGCCTTGATGACGTCGCACTCTGGCTCACCCACGAAAACATGTGGGTCCGCCGCACGACCCTTGTGATCACCCTGCCATGGACCAAACAGAACCACCCCACTGACCAGGACCGCGCCATCCGCGACCGCGTTCTGGGCTGGGCCGCAACCTTGGCCCCCGACCGCGACTGGTTCATCCAGAAATCTATCGCATGGTGGCTGCGCGATCTGTCCAAACACGACCCCGACCGCGCCCGCGCTTTTCTGGCACACCACGGCGAAGGCCTTCGATCTTTCGCGCGCAAGGAAGCGGCAAAATATCTTTAAACTTCATCTGTTCCCAAATATCCCACGGGGGTCCGGGGGTGTGAAACCCCCGGCGCATCCCCCACGAGACAGCCTCAGTTCGCGTAAACCGTCACTTCCGGCAACTCCGTCAGGCTCAGCCCCAACTGCCGGAACGCCGCCAGCGAGAGCAGCGCGCCACCTGTCCCCGGTATCAGGTCAACATTGACCGACGCCCCCGACGCCGTCGCAACCCGCCCTTTGCCGGGCACTGTGACCTGCGTGGTCTTTATCCAGAACCCCTGCTCCACCGGACTGCCAAGCGCCACGACCACCGTTCCAAGACGACGCTCGCCTGCAGGCTCCGGGACCGCTGTCGCTGCTGCAATATCGGCTGCCGATGATTGGTCCAGCGCCGCCGCCGATTGCCCCGCTACGCCCAACGGACCGGGGTTTGGCTGCGGTGCAACCGCAGGTGCCGCCACCGGCGCTGCCGCCACCGCGGCCCCTTTGGGTTGAAACAAGGCGCAGCCTGACAGGGTCAGGGCCACAAGCGGCAGGAGAAGGATACGAGTGCTATACATACGTCATCGATACCGCCGCAGTGCGTTGCCCGCAACCACGCAGTTGTGCCTTGCGGGCAATCCGTCACAGGCCTACCGTCCCAATATGGAACCCTTGATCGACCCCTTCGCCCGTGCCATCAGCTATCTGCGCGTGTCCGTCACCGACCGCTGCGATTTTCGCTGCACCTACTGCATGTCCGAAAACATGACTTTCCTGCCCAAAGCCGACCTGCTGTCGCTCGAAGAACTGGATCGCATGTGTGCCACCTTTATCCGCTTGGGCGTGCAGAAACTGCGCATCACCGGGGGCGAGCCTCTGGTGCGGAAGGGCATCATGACCTTTTTCCGCGCCATGTCCCGCCACCTTGAAACCGGCGCGCTGCAGGAACTGACGCTCACCACCAATGGCAGTCAGCTTGCCCGCTATGCCCCCGACCTCGCCGCCTGTGGCATCCGCCGCATCAACGTGTCGCTCGATACGCTTGATGCCGCAAAATTCACCGCCATCACCCGCTGGGGCCGCCTGCAACAGGTACTAGACGGCATCAATGCCGCCAAATCCGCAGGCCTGCGCGTCAAGATCAATGCCGTCGCCCTGAAAGGCTTCAACGAGGATGAACTGTTCTCCATGCTCGACTGGTGCGCGGCCAATGACCACGACATGACCTTTATCGAGGTGATGCCGATGGGCGATCTTGGCAACGAGAACCGCCTTGATCAATACTGGAGCCTAAAAGACCTGCGCGCCCGCCTGTCCGAACGCTTCACCCTCACCGATCTTGCCGAACGCACCGGCGGCCCCGCCCGCTATGTCCGCCTGAACGAATCCGGCCAGAAGGTCGGCTTCATCACCCCGCTTACCCACAATTTCTGTGAAAGCTGCAACCGCGTCCGCCTGACCTGCACGGGCGAGCTGTACATGTGTCTTGGGCAGGAAGACATGGCCGACCTGCGCAGCCCCTTGCGCGCCAGCCCCGACGATGCCCCCCTTGAACAGGCCATCCGCGCCGCAATCACCCGCAAACCACGCGGCCACGATTTCGACTATTTCCGCCAGCACGTCGCAGGCCAGATGACCCGCCATATGAGCCATACCGGCGGCTGACGCCCCGCGCGTCAGTATGCCCCGTTGCACCTGCCCCCGGCTCACCGCACATTGCCACGCAGTGATCAAGGGCCCGCCATGAAACCCTTCGAAGTCCCGGCATTGCACACCCAGACACTGCTGCCCGGCGCGCAGTTCGCTGATGCTTTCACGCTGACCGTCGCGGGCCGCTCCCTTGATGCCCTCACCGCTGCACAGCGCGCCTTTGGCGCATCGCCCCGCTGGATCAGGCTGCTGCTTCGGGCGCGGAACATCCTTGTTTCGCCGTTCGGGCTAAAGGCTGGCGCGTTGCAAATGACTGCCACCGTCGGCATCTTCCCCGTGCTGACGCAATCGCCCGATCAGATTGTCATGGGCCTCGATGATCGCCACCTTGATTTCCGCCTGCGAGTCGATGTCCATAACATCGGCACCCATCAGCAATCCGTGACCGCGACCACCGCCGTCAAGACCCACAACATGCTCGGCCGTGCCTATCTCACAGCCATCTTGCCCTTTCACCGCATCATCGTGCGCAGCATGCTGGCCCAGATCGCACGCAGCTAAATGTCGCCGTGGGGTGGTTTGTCGCAGCACCGCTGTAATCACGAAAACACGGCCTATGTTCGGTCCAACTGAACAAGAAGTCAGGTGAAGTCATGGACGCCCTCCTCCTTTCGCGTATCCAGTTCGGCGCGAACATCTCGTTCCACATCCTGTTTCCCACCATCACCATCGCCCTCGGATGGGTGCTGCTGTTCTTCAAACTGCGCTTCAATGCGACGGGCGATCGCAAATGGATGGACGCCTACATGTTCTGGGTCAAGGTGTTCGCCCTGTCCTTTGCCATGGGTGTCGTCTCCGGCATCACCATGTCGTTTCAGTTTGGCACCAACTGGCCCGGCTTCATGGAAACCGTCGGCAACGTCGCGGGTCCCCTGCTCGCCTACGAAGTTCTGACTGCCTTCTTCCTTGAGGCGGCCTTCCTTGGCATCATGCTGTTCGGCGCATCCCGCGTCAAACCATGGGTCCACACCATGGCCACCTTCCTTGTCGCCTTCGGCACCACGAT
>JANNKX010000317.1:0-9837 GCA_031396505.1 Rhodobacterales bacterium | reverse complement strand
GACATTGGCGGTTTGCGCGCCTTGCAGGACAGGGAAGGGGGCCAGCGGAGTTGCGGTGGCAGCATAGTACGATGGGGGGTATTCGCACTTGCGCTCGTAGGCGAAAAGCAGGTTCATACGTTCAAAAGCAGGTGTTCGCGTTCCCATGGGCTGATGACCTGCAGGAACTCTTTATACTCATTGCGTTTGACGGAATCGTAGACCTTGCAGAAATCAACGCCGACGACCTCTTGCAGGGCCTTGTCCTCATCCAGCAAATCAAGGGCATCGCCAAGGTTCACGGGAATCTCGTCGCTGTCGATATAGGCGGAACCTGCAAATTCGGGGCGGGGGGATTTCTTTTCCATCAGGCCCAGATAGCCGCATGCCAGCGTGGCCGCGATGCCAAGGTAGGGGTTGCAATCCATGCCGGGCAAGCGGTTTTCAACGCGGCGTCCGGCGGGGGTGCTGATCGGGATGCGCAGGCCGGTGGTGCGGTTGTCGCGGCCCCATTCAAGGTTGATGGGGGCGGCGAAATCAGGGACGTAGCGGCGGTAGCTGTTGACGTAGGGCGCAAGCAGCGCGATGCCCGCGCCAAGGTGGTTTTGCAGGCCCGCGATGAAATGCAGGAAAGCTTCGGTTTCAACGCCCTTGGGCCCGGCGAAGATGTTCTTTTCGGTTTTGCTATCCACCACTGACGTGTGGATGTGCATGGCACTGCCCGGCTCGCCCGCAATGGGTTTGGCCATGAAGGTGGCGAAACAATCGTGGCGCAGGGCTGCCTCGCGGATCAGACGCTTGAAAAAGAACACCTCATCGGCAAGGCGGATCGGGTCACCGTGCGCAAGGTTCAGCTCGATCTGGCCAGCACCGCCTTCTTGCAGGATGCCGTCAATTTCCATGCCCTGCGCCTCGGCGAAATCATAGATGTCGTCGATCACCTTGCCGTATTCGTCGATGGCCGAAAGCGAGTAGGCCTGCTTGCCTGCGGCGCGCCTGCCGGAACGCCCCATGGGGGGGATCACGGGCTGATTTGGGTCGATGTTGCGGGCAGTCAGGAAAAATTCCATCTCGGGGGCGACAACGGGGGTCCAGCCTTGGGCGGCGTACAGATCCATGATGCGGCGCAGCACGTTGCGGGGGGCGAAGGGGACAAGATTGCCTTCCTGATCCTTGGCATCGTGGATCACCTGCAGCGTTACATCCGCCGTCCAGGGGGCGGCGGTGGCGGTGGAAAAATCGGGTACCATGATCATGTCGGGTTCGGTAAAGGCGTCAAACGGGTTGTCGGCCCATTCGCCGGTGATGGTCTGCAGAAAGATCGAATTCGGCAGGAAATAGTTGGCCTGATGCGCAAATTTCGAGGCGGGCATGGCCTTGCCGCGTGCGACGCCTGCAATGTCGCCGGTCACACATTCCACTTCGTCAACGCGGCGGCCACCGATATATTCGCGGGCGGCTTCGGGCAGTTTGTCGGTCCATTTCGACATCATGTCACACTCGGGTTTTGCGTGGATGCGCGGGGTTGTTTGAAAAAGGCGGCGATCTGACCTGCCATCGATTTGTCGGCCAAGGGTTCATCCAGCCGCGCACGGGCGGCGGCCATAAGGGTCTCGGGCACAAGACCGGGGCCGCGCGTCCGCATCAGGCCGTCGACGAATTCCGCGCGGAATTCAGGGTGCGCCTGCACGGTCAGGGCGCGGTCGTCATAAAGCAGGGCGGCATTGCTGCAGAAGTCGTTTGTTGCGATGACGGTGGCATTGTCAGGCTTTGCTGTGACCTGATCGCGGTGCCATGCGTTCAGCGTGACTTTTTCACCGCCGAAATCGTAATCGGTGGCCCCAACGGACCAGCCGCCCGCATAGCGTTCAACCCGCCCGCCCATGGCTTGGGCGATGATCTGGTGACCAAAACAGACGCCAACCATGGGCACGTGCGCCGCGTACGCGTCACGGATGAAGGATTCCAACGGCTTGATGAAAGGGTGATCCTCGTATGCGCCGTGGCGCGACCCGGTGATCAGCCAGCCACCCGCATCATGGACGGATGCGGGAAAATCAAGGCTCTCGACATGCCATGTGCGGAAGGTAAAGCCGTGCCCTGCGAGCAGGGTTTCGAACATGTCAGGATAGTCGCCCATATCGCCCTTCAGGGCGTCGGGGGCCTGTCCGGTTTGCAGGATTCCGATCAGCATGGCGGTTTTTCCGGTTGGGTTTCAAATGCTCGTCCCGGGCCCCCTCGCACTGCAAGGGGGCATCGGTTTTTCACACGGTATCGAGGTACAGCTCGACCCGTTCCGCCTCGGTCAACTCGGCGATGTAGTGGAGTTCCTGACGTTTGGTCTGCACCAGATTGCGGATCAGTTCGGGGTGAAGAAAGCGCGGCACGATGGCACTGGATTCAAACGCATCAATCGCATGTTCCCAGTCTTCGGGGATTTGCGGCAGGCCATCGACGACATAGGCGTTGCCAACGATGGGGGATGGCGGGTCCATCTCGTTTTCGATGCCGTCAAGGGCGGCACCGAGGATGGTGGCCAGCATGAGGTAAGGGTTCACATCGCCGCCCGCCACGCGGTGTTCGATCCGCCGTGCCGCCGGGTTGCCCGCCGGAATGCGGATAGCGGCCGTGCGGTTCTCGTATCCCCAGCAGATCGCGGTTGGCGCATGCTTGCCGGGCACAAGGCGTTCATAGCTGTTCTGGTGCGGGGCAAAGATCAGCGCGCTATCGTGCATCGCGTTGATGCAGCCTGCCACGGCCTGACGCAAAAGGGCGGTGCCTTTGGGGCCGCCGCTGTCAAACACGTTGTCACCATGTTCATCAACCACGGAAAAATGCGTGTGCAGGCCCGACCCGGAATATTCCGGGTAAGGTTTGGCCATGAAACTGGCGGCAAAACCGTGACGGCGCGCCAACCCCTTGACCAGCATTTTGAACAGCCACGCGTCATCGGCGGCGCGCAAGGGATCGTCGCAGTGCATCAGGTTGACCTCGAACTGGCCGAGGCCGGTTTCCGATGTGGTGGTATCGGCGGGGATATCCATCGCCTCGCACGCGTCATAAAGATCGGTGAAGAAGGTATCAAAGGCATCAAGCGCGCGGATCGACAGGGTTTCGGCGGCCTTGCGCCGTTTGCCCGACCGGGGCGAGGCGGGCACTTGCATGGTCTTGCCGCTATCGTCGATCAGGAAAAACTCAAGCTCCATCGCACAGACGGGGGTCAGGCCGCGCGCCTTGAAGCGGTTGACGACCGTGGCCAGCGCATGGCGGGGATCGCCTTCGTAAGGTGTGCCGTTTTCGCGGAACATCCAGATCGGCAGCAAGGCTGTCGGTGCCTCGAGCCAGGGCATCGGCATGAAGCCGCGTTCGGTGGGTTTCAACACGCCGTCGACATCGCCCTCATCGAACACGAGGGGGCTGTCATCAATGTCTTCGCCCCAGATATCGAGGTTCAGAACGGAAAAGGGAAAACGAGTGCCGTCCTTGACGACTTTATCGGCGAAACGGGCTGGGACGCGTTTGCCACGGGCCTGACCATTCAGGTCGGCAGCCGCCACGCGGATGGTGCGCACATCTGGGTGCTTTCTGAGGTAGTCTTTCATCATGATACCGACGTTCCGGGCCGCCGGTTCATCCCCCAACCTGAACGGACGGGATGAAATCGGACCATGCCCTTGGTCCTTCCTTTTTGTGATCAGTTAACGTTTGCACGCCCGCGGTGCGCGGTTCCGGGCCCCTGCCCGAAGAATTTGATCAAAACTTTGATACTATCGGATCACCTGCGGACGCAAGCGAATTCTGCTGCGCTGGTTCGAGGGCAAGTGGCGGTTCAGATAGCGGTTCACCATGCCAAAGATCAGCGTGACCAGAAGTGTCAGCAGGATAAAGTAGAAGGCGACGATGGGATAAGAGATGAAAGGGTTGAAGGTCTTGTCGGCAAAGTAGTTGGCATAATAAAGCGCATCACCCTTTTGCTGAAACGCGGGAAAGCCGGAAAAGAACACCAGCGTCGTGGCATGGAACAGAAAGATCGCCTCGTTGGTATAGGCCGGCCATGCAAGGCGCAGCATTGTAGGCCACTGGATGCGGCGGAATTTCTGGAAGCCGGAAATACCATAGGCATCGGCAGCCTCCAAATCGCCACGGGGGATCGACCGCAGCGCACCGTAAAAGATTTCGGCGGAATAGGCGGCGGTATTGAGGAACATCACAAACAGCGCACCGGCCCATGCCTTTGTCGTCCAGGAGGTGGCGATGGTGATGCCAAACACGTCGAACCCGGCGCGGGGCAGCAGCTGCAGCGCCTCGTATGCAAGAAAGAACTGGATGAACAAGGGGCTGCCACGGAACACGAAGATGAACCATTCGGCGGGTTTGCGCAGCCACGGGCTGTGGGCGGCGCGGGCCATGGCAAGGCCGGTCGCCAGTACAAACCCGAAAATCAGGGCAAGGATGCCGAAATACAGGTTCCAGATCATGCCGGACCCGATCAGGGTGAATTGCTGACAGATGGTGAAATCGGTGCTGGGCAGCAGGCGTTCGCCAATCCCGATGGAACGCAGGCCATAGGCTTGAACCGTTTCCCAGCACGTCATGCGGTGGCCTTTCGCATCGCATCGCCCGCCATCGTGGCTTGCCCGCGCGACAGGCGCGTGGTCAGACGGACCAGCACAATCTCGGACAGTTTGGTCATCACAAGATAGAAAACCATCAGGCCAAGAAAGTAGTAAAGCCGCCAGTCATCATGCGGATACGCATAGGCTTGTGTCTTGGTCCCGCCCAGTTCGCGGGCCCAATAGACGATATCCTGCACACCCAGCAGGAACAGAAGCGGTGTCGCCTTGATCAGGATCATCCACAGGTTCGACAGGCCGGGCAGGGCATAGGTCCACATCTGCGGCACCAGCACGCGGCGAAACACCTGACGGTTGGACAGGCCATAGGCTTCGGCGGTTTCAAGCTGGGCGCGGGGCACGGCCTCCATCGCGCCGTAAAGGACGTTGGCGGCAAAGGCCCCGAACACCAGCGCAAAGGTAAACACGGCCAGCCCAAAGCCGTAAGCCTGATGCCAGATCGCATTGGCGGAACTGAGCGGCACCTTGGCCTCGGGGCAGACACGGAATTCAAGGCCTTTCCAGACGGGTTCTGTCCAGTCGGGGCATTGATATTGGTGGTTGAGCCATTCAATGCCCTGATCGAGTGCAATCACGAAGAACAGGAAGAACACAATATCGGGCACGCCGCGCACCATGGCGGTATACGTCTTGCCCAACCAGCGCAGCAGGGTGATGTGCGACCTTGCCGCGACGGCGCCGCCAAAGCCGAACAGCATGGCGAAAGGGGCGGTGATCGCCAGCAACCCAAGAACCGTGACGAAAGACCAATAGAAATCCAGATGCTTGCCTGTGGTCAGGTAGCACAGGGTCCAGTTCAGGCCCGTGAGGCTGGAGGGATCGGCGCAGGATGCGAACATGGGGTGTGCGGCCCGCCGGAGTGATCCGGGGGCCGCCCTTTCTGGATCAGAAGGTCAGGGCTTCGGCACCAAACCATTTGGTGATCATGGTGTTCAGCGTACCATCGGCCTTCATCGCGCCGATGGCTGTATCCAGCTTGCCCTTCAGTTCGGTATCGGATTCGCGCAGGCCAAGGCCCACACCACCACCAAGGGCGACCTCATCGGCCAAAAGCACCAGCTCGCCGCCCGATTCCGCCGCGATCGGCACAAGGTAATCCTTGTCGGCAAAGACCGCGTCCGCCTCGCCGTTGCGCACAGCGGCCACGGTTTCCTCGGGTGTCGCGAATTCGAGCAGAGTGGCACCGCTTTCGGCGACATAGCCTGCCTGAATCGTGCCAGTCTGGGCTGCGATCACACCCGAGGTGGCCGCATCCGCGGTCAGCGCAAGGTAGGCCGATGACGCAGGCGGGATGTAGTTTTGCGAGAAATCAATGACCTCGTCGCGTTCACCCGTGATCGACATTCCCGCGATAATGACATCATAGTTGCCCGATTGCAGGTTCGGGATGATGCTGTCCCATGCGTTGGTGACCCATTCGCAATTCAGTTCGGCCCGCTTGCACAGCTCGTCCCCGAGTTCGCGTTCAAAACCATCAACCTCGCCCGCGTCATTGATGAAGTTGTAGGGCGGGTAGGCGCCCTCGGTGCCAAGGCGTATGACGTCTTGCGCCAGGGCGGCCCCTGCGGTCAGCGCCAGAAGTGCGGTGGTCAGGATCAGTTTCTTCATTGGTTTCTCCCCTTTTGGTATGAAGTCCGGTGTGGCAATGGCATGTCAATTCCACCGCGCGTTAATCGTATCAAGTGTGCCGTCAGCCTGCATCGCGGCAAGTGCGGTATCGAGGCGGGCCAGCAGATCAGTGTTGCCTTTGCAGACGGCGATGGCCGCGCCATCCTGCCCTGCGGATTCGGAATGAAGATAACTGTATCCCGCCGCTTCGAACTGGGTCTGCATCACATCGCCGCCGAATGATCCGAAGATCAGGTCCACCTCGCCTGCCGCCAGCGCCGCGATTGTGGCGGTTTGTGTCGGATACAGGCGGATGTTGCGCCCTGTTTTCACCAGATGGCGTTCGTGGATCGTCCCGGATTGCACGCCGATAACGGCCGCGTCAGGTGCAGGTGCGCCTGGCAGGCCGACAAAATCATCCGCGCCGTCCGTGTCATTGTAATCACGGGTGAAATTGACCAGTTCTTCACGTTCCTCCGAACTCGCCATGCCCGAAATCGCCATATCGAAATCGCCCGCCATCACACCCGGGATCAGCTGATCAAAATCGGCGATAATCCAGCTGCATTGCACCGCCAGACGGCGGCACAATTCATCACCAAGGTCGCGGTCAAGGCCCACGATCTGCCCCTGCGCATCGAGGGATGTATAGGGCGGAAAATCGGCCGTGGTGCCAATCACGGGGGCATCGACCGACGCAAGCGTCAAAAGGCCCACGATGCCCGCGATGCTGCCAACACAAGACATCACGCCCCCGTCGCGGACAAGAACCCGCGCAGACGATCGGTTTTCGGTGCGCCGAACAGTTGCGCGGGCGGGCCCTGTTCCTCGATCTTGCCCATATGCAGAAAGATGACGTGATCCGAGACATCCGCCGCCAGTTTCATGTCATGCGTGACAAGGATCATCGTGCGCCCCTCATCGGCCAGCGCCTTGATGACCTTGACCACCTCTTGTTCCAGTTCCGGATCAAGGGCACTTGTCGGCTCATCAAACAGCAAGGCGCGCGGTTCCATGCACAGCGCCCGCGCAATTGCCGCGCGTTGTTGTTGGCCGCCCGACAGTCGCGCAGGCCAGGCATCGCATTTTTCTTCGATACCAACCTTGGCAAGGTAGAAGCGGGCTTTCTCTTCCACCTCTTTCGGGTCACGCTTCATGACGGTGACAGGCGCCTCCATCACGTTCTGCAACACCGTCATGTGCGACCACAGATTGAACTGCTGAAACACCATAGAAAGGTTCGTGCGCATCCGCGTGACCTGTGCGCGGTCCGCCGGATGGCGGCGCAGGCCTGTGCCTTTCCAGTGCACCGCCTCGCCTTCGAACAGGATATCGCCCTGCTGGCTGTCCTCCAGCAGGTTGCAGCAGCGTAGCAGCGTGGATTTGCCGGACCCGGACGACCCGATCAGGCTGATGACATGGCCCTTGGGTGCCGTCAGATCGACGCCTTTCAACACTTCGAGCGTGCCATAGGCCTTGTGCAGGTTCCGGATCGCGATGACCGGAACGTCAGGTGTCGCATTCGGCGCAGCGTCCACGGCGTCTCGCTTTTCATAACTCTGTTACGTCCGAATAGGCATAAGGTTTTGCCATAATGCAACGTTCAATGTGATGGAACCCGGCGTAAACGGCGTCGATTTGCGCGATTCTATCGCGCAGATCGCCTAGGTCGCCGCCGGGGTGGGCACCGCAAGATACGCGTCAGCCGGAATCGCCACCAGACCGCGCATTCGGGTGATGGCGCGGTCTTCGGCGGACATCGCGGCGATGGCCGTTGCGATGACGTCAAACAGCAGGGGCTGGTGTGTGCCGGTGGCGGCAATGAAGGGCAGGCCGGGGGTGGGGTCGGTGCGGCCCACGACCTTGACTGCCCTCGTCGCCGGATCGTCATCGCACAGCAGTTCCCATGTCAGGGCATCCAGCGCGGCCAGCGGCGCGCGCCCTTCGGCGACGGCATGCAGTGACAGCCGGTGCCCCCCGGTTTTCAGGGTGGGGCGCAGGGTCAGGCCAAGGCGTGCCGCATGGTTTTGCGGAGCGGCCCACCCGGATTGCGACACGGCTTCGTTATAGGCGAGCGGCGCACCATCAAATTGCGTGATGTCACTGCGCGGATCGTCCTGATGCGCCACCAAAACCGAACAATAATGGCCGGACGGACAATCCCGAAGGCCGTAATCGGGCGTGCCGATCAGTGCGACCTTGCCGTGCAGGCGGGTGCGAAACGGCATGCCACAGGTCTGGCTTAGCAGCAAATCCGGGGCCAGCCATTGCGCAAACAAATCGTCAACACCACGCGTCAAGGCATCCGGTGCGTCCTGCCCTGCCGCGCGCAAGCCGTCGCGGATGCGCGCCCAAAGCCGGTCATTGGCCGCCATCACATGTGGCAGATCATACATCGGCAAGGCCGCGATCACGGGGTGGCCTTTTGCCGGGCAAGTGCGCTTTGCACATCCGTCAGGCCCAGCAGGTTCGCCACGAGACGTAGTAGGCGTTCTTCATGCGCATCACGCGCGCCATCGGCCAGCGCCACCGACCACATCGCCTGCATGAGGCCCATGCGATCTTCCAGCGGAACAGCGGATTTGAGCGCGCGGGTAAAACGGACGGTATCGGGGGCGAGGGTTTCCAGCGCCTCGGCTTCCGTCCGCAGGGCGGTGGCGGCAAAGGGTGATAGCGCGAAATGGCCCGCCAGCGCGCGGTCGATATGGGCGATTTCGGTATCGGTATAATGGTCGTCGGCGCGCGCGACGCGCACCAGCAGCGCGGCAAGGGCCAGTTGCGCATCGGGTTCGGGCAGGCGGTCAGGTTTGGGTTGGGTCAGGCGGCGGATGAGGGAATCAAACATGCGCATAACATAGGGGCGCTACGCGGGGTTGCCAACCGGGTGTCACGACAGGCTGCGGAAGTGATTTGTCAGGGATTTTGTTTCGGTATCAAGGCCGTAAGGCGGGTTGATGATGAACAGGCCGGACCCTGTCATGCGGTGGCCATCGCGCGCGGGGGGGAAGCGGACCTCATGCCGGATCGCATCCGGGTGGTCGGCGGCAAGGCGGTGCAGCATGGGCAGATGTGGTGTGCCTTGCAGGATCGGATACTACAGCATGATGATACCGACGTTCCATTTGCGGTGCAGGTGGGCGATGGATTTGGGGATGGTGTCGTAGTCGGCTTTGATTTCATAGGACGGATCGATCAGCATGCAGCCGCGCCGGGGGGTGGGGGGGCACAGGGCAAGCGCCTTGGAAAACCCTTCAGTATCATAGACATGCGCGGCCCAGGGTTGGGCGTTTTGGCGCAGATGCTGCACCTCGGTGGGGTGAAGTTCGCAGAGGTGGAGGGTGTCGGTGTCGCGCAAGGACAGCGCGGCGATCAGGGGGCTGCCGGGATAGGCGTGCTGGCCATACATGCTGCGCACTTCGGACAGGCGCTGGTGGTAGGGGTGACCTGCGTTAAACCATTGTTCTGCAATGGTAATCCCACCCGCAGCCTCGGCCGTTTTCAGCGATTCCTCTGCCGTCAGGTCATACAGACCCCGTCCGGCATGGGTTTCCATATAGGACCGCGGTTTGTCTTTTTGCGTCAGGTAGTTAAGGGTCCAGGCGAGCAGGCTGTGCTT
>JANNKX010000272.1:0-3049 GCA_031396505.1 Rhodobacterales bacterium | reverse complement strand
TCGGCGGCAAGGCGGTTCGGCAGGGCCACCGGAATCATCTTCGGTCAGGCAAATGCCGCCGTCAGCGCGATCTCCACCATGTCGCCAAAGCTGCGCTCGCGCTGGTCTGCAGGCAGCGCCTCATGCGTCAGCAGGTGGTCTGATATGGTCAGGACAGCCAGCGCGCGGCGTTGATAGCGGGCGGCGAGGGTGTACAACTCTGCCGCCTCCATCTCCACGCAAAGCGTGCCATGGCGCTGCAACTGATCCGTCAGGTCGGGGCGTTCGTCATAAAACACGTCCGATGAATAGATACCCCCCACATGCGTGGTCACATCCACCGACTGCGCGGCCTTGTGCGCCGCCGCCAGCAGGCCGAAATCAGCACAGGGCGCATAGTGCACTTCGCGAAAAATGGACCGTGACGGGCTGCCACACGTGCTGGCCGTCTGTGCCAGAACCACGTCGCGAATGTTGACATGCGGCTGCATCGCCCCTGCCGACCCGATCCGGATCAGGGTCTGCGCGCCGTAATCCTTCATCAGCTCATTGGCGTAAATCGACAGCGATGGCATCCCCATGCCCGACCCCTGAATGGTCACGCGGTGCCCGTTCCAGGTGCCGGTATAGCCCAGCATGCCGCGCACCTCGTTCACCAGAACGGCGTCTTGCAGAAATGTTTGCGCCGCCCAACGCGCGCGCGGTAGGGGTCACCCGGCATCAGAACGGTTTCGGCGATCTCGCCCGGTTTTGCGCCGATATGAAAGGTCATCTGTCACCTGTTGTCATGGGCCGGGCAGGGTATGCCCGGCTGCGGGTTTCTTCGCCTTGACAGTAGATGCGTGATTTCGGGCAGGCCAGAGGGGAAATGCACGCGGCGCACAGCGTGAATTGACCAAGGCCGCAATCGCGGCTTAAAGTGGGGTATTTCCAGATGATCCACGCATTTCCGTGACGGAGACCCCGCATGCCCATGATTACCCTTTCCGTCGGACGCGGCGGTGTAAATTTGCCCGACGATGTGGCGGCGGTGCAGGACGCGCTGGATGCGCTGGCGGGCCAATGCAGCCCGCGGTCGATGACATCGCTGCCCGGCACCATGGACCTGATGACCCTGTTTCGCATCATGGCTTTTCAGGGCCGCTATGTGCCGGGGCAACCTGCCGACGGCCTGATCCGGCCGTTTACGCTGGCCGAAACCATTCTGATGTCTGCGGCCCCGAAGGCGGCGAAGGGCGGCATGGTGACCTATGCAACCGATATCCCTGCGTCAGCGCAGATTGTGGACCCGTATTCCATTGCCGTGATCGAAAAGGCGCTGAAGACGGCCAAGATGACAGCGGCAAAGATCACCTCGACGATCCGGCTTGCGGATGAACAGGCGGCGATCATGTACAAGTACGCATCGGCCAATCTGGCAGAACAGTACAAGCTGTATGCGGCGACAGGGGATGCGGTTCTGGACGTGTTCAAGGCGAACCAGACCAAACCGCGCGCCGAGGTGGTCAAACTGATGACCGAAAAGATCGAAGAACTGCATGCCAAAGGGCGGCCCGTGTCAAATCACCTGTCGACGCCCGCGCAATACAAGGCGATGAACATCGTTGATCTGGGTGTGAACAGCACAGCGGCGGTGGCGGGCAAAAGTTTCAACAAGGCAGGGCTGACCAAGGCGTTCCGCGACCTTGAAAAGGACGGCTATATCAAAAAGTTCATCGACGAGACGGCCAAGAAAAACAGCTGCTGGCATCTGGAAATCGTGCCGAACGCAAAGAAACTGTAAGGCGCGGTCAGACCCGCATCAGCCCTTCGCGCGGCGGTTCGCTGGCGGGCAGACGAATGGCACGCACAAGACCAATCCGTTCCAGTGCCGCAATGAACCAAAAGCCGGGGTCAAGCTGGCCCTGCTCCACCCCCAGACGCGCGGAATGCGGGAAGGCGTGGTGGTTGCCATGCCAGTTTTCGCCAAAGGTCAGCAGGCCAAGGCCGGGCAGATTATAGCCTTGCACGGGCAGGCCGTCGATGCGCCATCCCTGATGGCCCTGACGGTGCGCATAGTGTCCGACAGCCCAATGCCCTGTCAGCGATACGACTATACGCAGGCTGATGCCCCATAGCACCCACCCCCAGCCGCCAATTGCCCACAGCACAATGGCCACGGGGATTTGCTGTACCATCCAGGTGCGGTCGATCCAGCGCAGGACGGCGTCATTGGCGATGTCTGGCTCAATGACGAAACGTGGCGGATAGGCCAGATCAAAGCGACAATGCATCTGCCACCAAGCATCGCGCCAGAACCCGGCGGCGTGCGACGGATGCGGCGGGCATTCCACCTGCCGCTGGTGCCAGTCGCGCATGTCATGGGCGCGGATCATCCCGAACGGCCCCGCCATCCCCACCAGCGTTCCCAGCCAGATAAGCAATCGCTGCAACCAAAGCGGCGCCTCAAACGCACGGTGGATCAGCAGACGGTGCATGCCAACCGAATGGCCCGCGCCGATGGTGATGGCGCTTGTCGCCAGAAACACCGCGATGGTCGCAGGTGACGTGAACCAGATTACACCCGCAATCGCACCGCACAGGTGGGCAAACCACCAGAGGGATTTCGTGGCATCCCAAACGATACGGCCATCAGTTGCACAGGTGGTGGCATCAGGGATCACGCGGTCGGTGGCGATGAGGGGCATGGGCGGTCCTCGGGGGATTTGGGCGATGTTATGCGATAATCCGGCGCAGGCCATCCCGTGGCGGCTTGCTGTCGGGCAGGCGGATATTGTGGGCGAGGCCGAGGGCGGCGAGGGCGCGGATGAAAAGATAGCCGGGGTCGGTCTGGCCGGGCTCTATCCCGTGGCGGGCGGAATGGGGGAAGGCGTGGTGGTTGCCGTGCCAGCTTTCGCCGAAGGTAATCAGGCCGAGGCGGGGTAGGTTGTAGCCCTGCACTGGCAGACCGTCGACATGCCAGCCCTGGTGGCCGCGCTTGAGCGAGAAGTGCACGACGGCCCAATGCCCGGTCAGCGACACAAGTATCCGCACAGAAATACCCCACAAGAGCCCCCCCCCCCCCCCCCAA
>JANNKX010000177.1:0-6021 GCA_031396505.1 Rhodobacterales bacterium | reverse complement strand
CTCGGGGTAGAACCATGGGCCGAGGGGCAACTGGCCCGCCAGCCAATCGCGCAGCTTTTCAACGCCGTAGCCCTTTTCGGCGGAAATCATGAAGGTTTCGCGAAACGGAAAGGCGTCGTTCATGGCTTGCGCAAGGGCGAGCAGGGATTCGGATTTGACGCGGTCGATCTTGTTGATGGCAAGGGCGACGGGCTGGCCTTGCGGGATCTGGTCGCGCATCCGGTCGATGATGGCTTGGACGCCCGATGTCAGGCCGCGATGCGCCTCGATCAGCAGGACGATGACATCGGCGTCGGCGGCCCCGCCCCATGCGGCCTTGACCATGGCGCGGTCAAGACGGCGGCGCGGGCGGAACAAGCCGGGTGTATCGACAAAGACGATCTGCGCCTGGCCCGCCATGGCGATGCCACGGATGCGGGCGCGGGTGGTTTGCACCTTGTGGGTGACGATGGAGACTTTCGCGCCGACCATCTTGTTCAAGAGGGTGGATTTGCCGGCATTTGGCTCGCCGATGAGGGCGACGAATCCGGCGCGGGTGGGGTGGGTGGTGTCGGTATCATGCATGGTTGTGGGGCATAGTGGAAACGGCGGGGGATGGCTAGGTGTATTGAAGGTGGGTGCGGCCTGCCCGGCATGATCGCCAAACTGCGCCAGCGCGGGATCAGGTGCCCCCCCCCTCACATGGAGAGGAGAGGAAGGTACCTGCGCTTGCAGCGTGGCCGCAAGTTGAACGTGCGGCGCGTGTGCGCTGACCTTATCCCCCCGTCAGCCGCGCGAGCAGGCCCTTTGCGGCCATCTGTTCGGCGATGCGTTTGCTGCGGGCGGTGGCGCGTTCGGCCTCGCCTGATTGCAGGCGGACCTCGACGGTGAAGGTGGGTTCGTGGTCGGGGCCGCTGCGGGCGACCTCGAGGTAGGTGGGGGGCTGTTGCGCGCGGGCCTGCGCCCATTCCTGCAGTGATGTCTTGGGATCGCGGGCATCGGATTTCACCGCCCCGATGCGGTTCCCCCACAGGCGCAGGATCAGGGTGCGCGCGGCATCAAAGCCTGCGTCAAGATAGACGGCGGCGATCACCGCCTCCATCGCGTCGCCCAGCAGGGCGTCCTTGCGCCGCCCGCCTGACAGCATTTCTGACCGGCCGAGTTTCAGCATATCACCCAGACCGCAATCGCGGGCCACTTCTGCACAGGTTTCCTTGCGGACAAGCGCGTTGAAACGCGGGGCAAGCTGGCCTTCGGAGGCGGATGGATCGGCGGCAAGCAGGGCATCGGCCATCACCAGACCCAAGACGCGGTCGCCAAGGAATTCAAGGCGCTGGTTATCGGGGCGCGTGGGCGATGAGATCGAGGCATGGGTCAGCGCACGCAGCAGCAGTTCGGGCTTGCCAAAGGGGTGCCCGATCCGTGCCATGAAGGCGTGGAGGTCTGCGGATACTTTCATTCGATACCCATCAGATAACGGTCGGCGCGCCATGTCCAGACCAGCAGCAGATGGCGGCCCGCCGCGGAAAAGATGATACGGTCGGCGCGGGCGATGATCTGGCTTGCAGGCACGAAACCGATGCCGCCAGTGGCAAGGCTGATACGGCTGTCGGCGCTGTTGTCGCGGTTGTCGCCCATGACGAAGAGGTGGTCAGGGGGCACGGTGAAAAGGGCGGTGTCATCGGCAAAGCCGCCGTCTTCGATGTTCAGGATGGCGTGGGTGGCCCCACCGGGCAGGGTTTCGATGGTGCGGTCGGTGCGGCATTGGCCGCCAAGCCCGACAGGGGCATTGCCGCAGCGGGGCTGGTTGCCGTTCGGCCCTTGGGGCCCGTAGGTTTCGGTGAACTGGCCATCGGGGGTTTGCGGGGCGGGCTGGCCGTTGATGGACAGCGTGCCGTCCTGCATCTGGACGGTTTCGCCGGGCAGGGCAACGATGCGCGCGATCATGTCGACGGGGCGCTGGGGGTGACGAAAGACGATGACATCGCCGCGCCGGGCATCGCGGGCACGGATGTAGGTTGTGGCGAGGTAGTCGCCAACAAGCAGAGTGGGTTTCATGGATTCGGCGGGAATCCAGTAGGGATTCCAGAAGGCGCGGCTGGCAATCAGCAGGGTGATCAGGCCGACAAAGATCGCCCCGGCAAGGCGCAGGGCGGGCGCGCTTTCGTTCGCGTCGCGGCGGGTGTTGCCGGGGGCAAGCAGCATCCAGAGCAGAGCGATCACACCGATGACGGGGACAAATGTCAGCGCGACCCAGGTGCCAGAGCGGCCCATGTCATGCAGGCGGCGGATCAGCAGGCTGATCATCGGGATGGTCAGGGCGGCGATGGCCAGAAACACCCAGCGGGGCGTCTGGATGGCATCGCCGGACAGCCAGCGTTCAGCCGCGCCGCCACCGGCAAAGACAAGGATGACAAGCGTGAGAAACAACCACGCCTCGCGACGTGGCGCACGGCCTGACCAGTCGAAGCTGCGCAAAAATGTGGTGCGGATCATCGGGGTGACCTACGGGGTCATTCGACCGCCTTGAAAAAGCGATCCATGCGCCAAGTCCAGACATACAGCAGCGAACGCCCGGCCGAGGAAAAGATGATGCGGTCGGCGCGCCCGATCAGGTATTCCGCGGGCACGAAGCCCACGCCCGACGGCTGGGCAAAGCGGCTGTCCTGACTATCGTCGCGATTGTCGCCCATAAAGAAATACTGGCCTGCGGGAACGGTAAACACGCCTGTGTCGTCACCGGACGCGCCGTTCTGGATGTTCAGCACATCATGTTCGACCCCATTGGGCAGCGTTTCACGCGACCGGGACCATGAACAGGTGGCCCCAAGTGTGCGTTCCCCGCTTTCGCAGCGCGGAACGCCGCCCATCGGGCCCTGCGGTTCGACGATTTCGGTGAAGGTGCCTGCGGGAACTTGCGGCACGACCGTGCCATTGATGGTCAGGATACCACCGTTGACCTGCACCGTATCACCCGGCAGGCCGATCAGGCGCTTGATGAAATCGGAGCCGTTGACGGGATGACGGAACACGACGACATCGCCGCGTTCGGGTTCGGAGGCGAACAGGCGGCCGGAAATGGGGCAGATGGCAAAGGGGCAGGAATAGCGGCTGTAGCCATAGGCCATCTTGTTGACGAACAGAAAGTCGCCAATCAGCAGCGTATCTTTCATCGACCCGGAGGGGATCCAGAAGGGTTGAAAGAACAGCGAGCGGAACACGCCCGCGATGATCAGGGCCCAGAACACGGTCTTGATGAATTCGACGATACCGCCGTCTTCCTTTTCGGCTTTTGCCATGATCTGCCCTTTTGAAATCTGGACGCTACATGCGCGGCGAGGGGGGGAGTGTCAAGTTTGCCTGCGCGTCGGGGCGGGCCTCGATGACGACAAAGGCCTGTGCCCACGGGTGATCATCGGTCAGGGTGACGTGGATGAGGGCGGTATACCCCACAGGGGTCATTGATTTCAGGCGTTCGGCCGCCCAGCCGGTGACATGCATCACGGGCTGGCCGGATCGCAGATTCGTGACCGCCATGTCCTTCCAGGAAATACCCATGCGCAGGCCGGTGCCCAGCGCCTTGGAGCACGCCTCTTTCGCGGCCCAGCGTTTGGCATAGGTGCCCGCGATATCCTTGCGGTTTTCAGCTTTGGCAATCTCGCGGTCGGTAAACACACGGTGGCGGAAACGGTCGCCGAACCGCGCGAGGGTTGCGGCGATGCGGTCAATATTCGCAAGGTCGGTGCCGATGCCGAGGATCATGGGGTGGGGATCATGTCCGCGCAGCATCCATGCGGCGGCGCATTTCTTCGATGGCGGGGCCAAGGCCGATGAAGACCGCCTCGCCGATCAGGAAATGGCCGATGTTGAGTTCCACCAGTTCGGGGATGGCGGCAACGCCCGCGACATTTTCAAATGTCAGGCCGTGGCCTGCGTGGACCTCTAGCCCCATGGAATGGGCAAGGGTCGCCCCTTTGGCCAGCGCGCGCAGTTCGGCGTCGGCCAGTGCGGTTTCACCTTCGGCGAAAAGGTCGGCGTAGTGACCGGCGTGCAGTTCGACGATATTGGCACCGATGCGGGCCGATGCCTCGATCTGGCGGGGTTCGTGCCCGATGAACATCGACACGCGGATGCCTGCGGCGCGCAGGGGGGCGATGAAATCGGCCAGACGGTTATCGTCGCCTGCCACATCAAGGCCGCCCTCGGTGGTGCGTTCTTCACGCTTTTCGGGCACAAGGCAGATCGCATGGGGTTTCAGGCGCAGGGCAAGGGCCTGCATTTCAGCGGTGGCCGAACATTCAAAATTCAGCGGGATGGCAATGCCTGCCATCAGCGCCTCGATATCGCCGTCGCGGATGTGGCGGCGGTCTTCGCGCAGATGGGCGGTGATGCCGTCGGCCCCCGATGCCTCGGCCAGCAGGGCGGCGCGCAGGGGATCGGGGTTATCGCCGCCGCGCGCGTTGCGCACAGTGGCCACATGGTCGATATTCACACCCAATCGCAGATTTCGCAGCGGCTTCATCCCGGATTCTCCTTCGTTACTGTTGAGGAACCTAGGGCGAAGGCGGGTGCGCGTCACCCCCGTCTTTTGCGCCTTGCGCGCGGGCGGCCAGAAGCATGTCTTTCAGCTTGCGCCGCTTTTCGATGCGTTCCTTGGTCTTGGCGGCGCGCAGTTTCTGGTAGGCATGGACGGCGGGGATGGTCAGGTAATAGGCGATCAGCGCGCCAATGACGGCAGGGCCAAGGCAGCCGACGAAGTAGGGATACCAGATCGTGTGCCACAGTTCACCCAAACGCACCCATTTGACGGGGGCGGTGGTAAAGGTGGCGATCATGTTGCGCCACAGTTCGGCCCCGGCATCGGCAAAGGCAGAACCGATTGCCTCGGCGGTCAGGGGGGAGTCGATGCCCAAGAGCCAGTGGCCAAAACTGACGGAAAACACGGCGATGATTGGGGTGGTGATCGGGTTTGAGATGAATGTGGCGAGAAGGGCGGCAAGGATATTGCCGCGCATCAGAACGGCCAGCCCCCAACCGCCAAGGAATTGCACGCCGGGAATCGGCAGAAACGCGACCAGGGTTCCGGCAAACACACCGCGCGCAACACGGCGGGGGTCATCGGGCAGGCGGCTCATCCGGTGGATGACATAGCGGGTGGCGCGGTTGAAGCCGCCATCCGGGTAGATCATCTGGCGTGCCCAGTTGAGCCATCCACGTGGAGTGCGGCGTTTGAAAACCACCCGTCATTCCCCCATAGGCCCCGTATCAGGGCCGCTTGCCTTGATCGCGATGCCGGCTGATCTGCGCCACGTCGGTTTCCGCCTCGAGTGCGGTCATCACCATGTGCAGATGTTCGACATCGCGCAGATCCGTATCGACGATCAGTTTGTAGTAATCCGGTTTGCGATCTGTAAACCGCAGGTCGGAAATATTGGCCTTCTGTTCGCCGATCAAGGTGCAGATGCGGCCTAACACCCCGGCATCATTGGATATGGTGATTTCAAGTGACACTGTAAAGACAGGGGCATGGCGACCGGCCTGCCAATGCAGATCAATCCAGCGTGAGGGCTGATCCTCGAATTCCTCAAGTGCTGGGCAATCAATGGCATGCACGACAACGCCCTGCCCGCGATAGGTGATGCCGACGATGCGTTCACCGGGCACGGCCTGACAGCACCCGGCGCGTTTGAACGATTGATCGGCGGTCAGGCCGACAACGGGCTGTTTGGCATCAACCTCATCGGCGGTGCCAAGGATGAGTTCGGGATACAGCGTCTGGATCACCCGCCGCGCCGTCAGTTCGGCGGCGGAACCAAGGCGCGACAGCAGATCATCCTCGTCGGCGAGGCCCATCATCTTGGCTGCGGTGCGCAGGGCCTTGTCGGTGGCCTTTTTGCCGATGTGATCCAATTGCCGCGCGGGGCCACGCCACTCGACTACGCCTATGCCATCCATACAAGGATCGGCAATTCCTGCGTATCGGCCAAGATCGACGGCATCCGCGTGCCCTTGTGGACCCGCCTGAAAAACGGCCAGTCGATC
>JANNKX010000148.1:0-33171 GCA_031396505.1 Rhodobacterales bacterium | reverse complement strand
GCCGTAGGACCGGTCGGCGGCAAGGCCAAGCTTCTGGCCAAAAGCGCGACCTGCGGCGGGGTCGTGATCCAGTGCGCCAGCGGCAAAGGTGAAATGCGCATCAAGACCTGCGGCAAGGCGGTGGGCGGGGCCAATCTGGCTACCGTCACCGCCACCGATCATGCCCCAGTTGAGTTTTTTCATGGTCAGCCCCTTAGAATCCGATGGAGGAAAGATAGGCGCGGTTGGCCGCGGCATCGTCGATGGGCGATGTACCGCCCGTGGGATCGCAATCCTGTTCGACGGTGCACCAGCCACTGAAACCCGCGTCCAGCAGCACTTGGCGCACAGCGGGGAAATCAACATCGCCTTGCCCCAGATTGCAGAAGATGCCTTGCCCGCAAGCATCATAAAACCCGGTACGGTTGGCAATGGCGTCCGCCTTGACCACGGGGTTGATGTCTTTGAAGTGCATATAGCTGATGCGCCCGATATGGCGGCGCATGAAGGCCACGGGATCAAAGCCGGCATAGGAATGATGGCCGGTGTCAAAGCAGATCTTCAACAGGCTTTCGTCGATATCGCTCAGCAGGCGTTCAAGTTCGGGTTCAAAGTCGATGAAGCCTGCGGCATGGGCATGGATACCTACTGTCAGGCCATGATCAACGCCCAGCTGGGCCACGCGACGGAAACGGTCGGTAAAGGCCGTCCATTCGGCCGTGTCCATCTGTTCGGCCTCTGTCGCGCGGCCTGCGGTCGGGGCGCGGCGCGGCGAGATACTGTCGATCAGGACGAGGTGTTTTGCGCCGTGTGCGACAAGCGCCTTGCAGGTGCGGGTGGCCCCATCCCACACGTCATCCCACGCGGACGCGTCATGGAAGGGGCGGAAGACCACGCCGCCGATCAGGGTCAGGTCATTTTCTGCCAGCGCGTCGGCCAGGATGGCAGGGTCTTCGGGCATGAAGCCGACGGGGCCAAGCTCGATGCCTTTGTAGCCAGCGCCCGCGCAATCAGACAGCACGCGACGCCAGTCGGGATTGCGGGGGTCATTCGCGAATTCAACGCCCCAGGAACAGGGCGCATTGCCGATACGGATCATGGTGGTCCTTTCAAAGATCAACCCACGCGCCCGAGGCGTGGCTTTGGTGGGCGGCGTCGATGACGCGCATGACGTCCATGCCGTCGGCGAAGGTTGGCCAGACGGGGGTGTTGGTTTCAATCGCGCGCAGGAAATCGCGCGCCTCGATGATGATCTGGTCCTGGTAGCCGGTGCCGTGACCGGGGCCTTGGCAGAAGGGCAGGTAATCGGGGTGATCGGGGCCCATCAGGATTTTGCGAAAGCCGCGCTCTGCCGGCGGGTCGGTGGCACGATAGAGCCAAAGGGCATTCTGATCTTCCTGATCAAAGCGGATCGCGCCCGTGGTGCCGGTGATTTCATAGGCGTAGCCCATCTTGCGGCCATGCGCGACGCGGCTGAATGAAAGGTGGCCGATGGCTCCGTTGGCAAAACGGCACATGAACTGACCGATATCATCATTCGTGACGGTAACGGGGCCGTTGGGGCCGGGGCGCGTTTTGTGGACCGTGGCGATATCGGCGGACAGGCGGGCAATCGGGCCGATCAGGGCAAGGGCTGCGTTGACCATATGGGGGGCAAGATCGCCCATCGTGCCATTCGCCTGCCCATGATTGCGCCAGTGGGCTGGCGTGGTGGGGTCGGCACCGAAATCTTCGGTATGTTCGCCCCGGAACCATGTGACGGCGCCAATCTCGCCATTCGCCACAAGCGCGCGGGCGAATTGTGAGGCGGGCGTGCGGATATAGTTGAAGCCGACCATGTTCACATGGCCCTTTGCGGCGGCAACCATGGCGATGCTGTCGGCAAGGCTGGCGCCCAATGGTTTTTCGCAGAACACGGGCTTGCCGCGGGCAAAGGCCGCCTCGGCGATGGCGCGGTGGGTTTCCTGCGGGCTGGCGATGATGATCGCCTGAACGGCAGGATCAGCGACCAATGCAGTCCAGTCGGCGGTTGCGCGGGCAAAACCGTAGGCGGCGCGATAAGCTTCGGCCTTGTCGACGGTTGTGGCGCAGACCATTTCGAGGCGCGGGCGAAGGGCCGTGTCGAACACGGCCCCAACGGCGGCCATGGCGACGGCATGGGCCTTGCCCATGTAACCGCCGCCGACGATTCCGATGCCGATTTCACGTCTGTTCATTGACCTGCCAAATCTGTTTGCAATCGATTACAAAAATAGTAGCGTGGCTGCAAGTGATGCGTCAATGGGCTTGCACAAGGGCAACAAATGCAGCGGCTGTGGCAACGAATGCGTCTGAACCGATTTGTGGTGCTGGGGCGCGTGGGGATGGATCTGTACGCCGATCCGCCGGGAACGCGGGTGCAGGATGCGACGGCGTTTTTCCCCGCGATCGGCGGATCGGCGGGCAATATCGCGGTGGCGCTGGCGCGGCAGGGGGCAGAGGCCGCGCTGCTGACGCGGGTGTCGGATGATGCGGTGGGGCAGTATTGCCTTGGGCAATTGCGTGGCTACGGCGTGGACACGCGGCATGTACTTTTGCAGGCGGGTGGGCTGCGGACATCGCTTGCGGTGACGGAAACCTGTGCCAGCGATTGTCAGACGGTGCTTTATCGCAATGGAGCCGCCGATTTTGCCTTGTCAGAGACGGATATTGGGGCGGTCGACTTTGCCCCGGTTGCGGCCTTGATCGTGACCGGTACGGCGCTGGCGGCAGAACCGTCGCGGAGGGCTGCGATGCTGGCCATCGCGCGGGCACGGGCAGCGGGGGCTTTGGTGGTGCTGGATGTGGATTACCGGGCCTATTCGTGGGGATCGGTGGATGAGGCGGCGACCGTCTGTCTGACGGCGGCGCGGGCGGCGGATATCGTGGTGGGCAACGACGACGAATTTGGCCTGATGGCAGGCGGCCATGCGGCGGGGCGGGCGCTGGCGCGGGAAATGGCGCAGGACGGCGCATTGCTGGCGGTGTATAAACGCGGGGCCGAGGGGGCCGAGACGTTTACGCCGGATTATCACTTTGTGACCGGCATTTTCCCCGTGACGGCGCAAAAGCCGATGGGCGCGGGGGATGGGTTCATGGGTGGGCTGCTGGCGGGGCTGGCGCAGGGTCACACGCTGGACCGGGCGGTGCAGCGCGGGGCGGCGACGGCCGCAATGATTGTTGCGGGCGTCGGATGCGCGCCCGCATCACCGGATACCGCCGCACTTGACGCCTTTATGGCACAGTATTGAGAGGTCACCATGCACATCGCCCCCTATGACAACCACAATCAGGCCATTATTGGCGCGGACCATCCCGTGGTGCCGTTGGTGTATTTCAACATCATCAAACTGCGGCAGGGGGATCGTTTCGCGTCAGATGTGGCAGGGTATGAAACCTGCATCGTGCCGGCAACAGGGACGGTGGATGTTCAGGTGGGCCGTGAACGCTTTGCCGAAATCGGGCTGCGGCGCGAAAACGTCTGGGATGGCGAACCGGAAGGGGTTTATGTGCCAGCGGGCATGGCGGCGGATGTGACATGCGTGTCAGATCGCGCGGAGGTGTTTGTCGCAGGTGCAAAATACGACACTAAGCTTGCCCCTTTTGCCATTCGTGCAGGCGATATCGACCCTATTCAATACGGATCGGACGACACCAAGACGCATCGCAAGATCAAGCACATCCTGGGAACAAAATACCATGGCCGGGTGGGGCGTCTGTTGGTGTCGGAACTGTATACGGTGGGCGCGGGAGGGTGGTCGGGATTTCCCAGCCACAAGCATGATACGGACCGCCTGCCCGTGGAAACGCGGCACGACGAGGCGTATAATTTTCGGTTCAATCCGGCCCATGGATCGGGTGTACAGATGTTGCAGCGCGAAGACGGCCAGCCGGGGGATGCTTATCACATCGTGAACGGATCGACGATTGCGTTGGACAAGGGGTATCACCCGTGTTGCGTGCTGCCGGGGTATGAGATGTATTATTTCACCATTCTTGCAGGGCAAAGTCAGCGGTCGCTGGTACAGTATTTCCAGCCAAGCCATGCTGACCAAATCGAGACGATTCCGGGCATCAAAGACATGATCGCCAAATTCAAATGACGCTTGCCACGCTATCTGATGTGCTGCGCCCCTGTCTGCGCGACGGATCGGCGGTGGCAGGGTTTGTCGTGCTGGGCTGGGAAGACGCGGTGGCGTTTGTGCGCGCCGCCGAGGCCGAAGGACGACCGGTGATCTTGCAGGCGGGCCCCGGTTGCCGGGCACATACGCCGCTGCCAGTGCTGGGCGCGATGTTCCGCACACTGGCCGAAGGGGCGTCGGTGCCGGTGGTAGCGCATCTGGATCATGGCGAGGGGTTGGCGGTTTGCGCGCAGGCCATCGACTGCGGCTTTACATCGGTCATGTATGACGGATCGGCGCTGTCGTTTACTGAAAACGTCGTTCATACAGCGGAAATCGTTGATCTGGCGCATCGGCAGGGCGTGTCGGTCGAGGCCGAGCTGGGCTATGTCGGGTACCATCAGGGGGCCGTGTCGCGCGGTACGGATGTGGATGAGGTGGCACGCTTTGCGGCAGAGACGAGGATTGATGCGTTGGCGGTGTCGGTCGGCAACAATCACTTGATGGACGCGCCGGGGGCCGTGGTGAATCTGGCGGTGTTGGCGGCAATGGCGCAGGCCGCGCCCACATTGCCACTGGTGCTGCACGGCGGATCGGGGATTGCGCCGGATCAACGGCAGATCATCGCGGAGCGAACAACAGTGTGCAAGTTCAATATCGGCACGACGCTGCGGATGGTGTTTGGTGACGCCCTGCGCGCGGCGGTGGCCCGCGACCCGGCGCGATATGACCGGGTGCAAATTCTGCGCGAAACGATTGACCCGATGGTCACGGCGGCCCGTGCGGCGGTTGCGTCAATCGCACCGCCGCACAGGTAGGGGTATCAAATCGCCAAATCGCGAGGTGTTTTGCCCGCATTCAGGGCGGCGACGAACCAGCGCGGCTTGCGCCCACGACCGGACCAGGTATCGGATTTATCGGCGGGGTTTACGTATTTGGCGACGGCCGGCGCACGTTTGCGCACGACAACAGAGCCTGTCAGTTCGGCAAGGGAAAACCCTTTGGCGCGTGCGACCTCTTCAAGTTCGGCAATCGCCTCTTTTCTTTTGCGGTCATCAAAACCGGCAATCGCCTTGCCAACGCGGGCGTACAGGTCTTTGAGTTCCTTCAGGGTCATATCGCCCAAATCAATCGACATTGTTATATCCTTTCATTCATTTAACGGAGGTTATAACGGCGGCAATATGGACGGGCAAGTCCCCGAATTATTTTGGGCTGCGCTTGGCAAGAATGCGCTGCAATGTACGGCGGTGCATGTTCAGGCGACGGGCGGTTTCGGAAACGTTGCGGTCGCACATTTCATAAACCCGTTGAATATGTTCCCAGCGCACGCGATCCGCGCTCATCGGGTTTTCGGGCGGCGGTGGCAGGGCATCGCTGCGGGCCAACAAGGCATTGGTGATATCGTCGGCATCAGCGGGCTTTGACAGGTAATCAATTGCGCCGATCTTGACGGCGGCGACGGCGGTGGCGATTGCACCATACCCGGTCAGCACGACAATCTGGCAATCGGGGCGCGTTTCGCGCAAAGCCTCGACCACATCAAGGCCATTGCCGTCTTCAAGCCGCAGATCGACGACGGCATAGGCGGGCGCGCGCGTCAGCGCAATCGCGCGGCCTGCGGCAACGCTTTCTGCAGTTTCGGCCGTAAATCCCCGTTTTTCCATCGCCTTGGCCAGCCGTTTGACGAAGGATTCGTCGTCATCGACCAATAATAGCGTCCGGTCGGTGCCCAGATTGGGACTAAGATTATCAGCCATCACAGATTTCTCCCCTTGCTAACCGTGTATCTAGCGACCTGTCGCAGCATTTCAATTTTTTCACGCAGCGTCATGTCCGGGCTTCGGCGTAACAGGCGACACGGTCAGCAATTTCTTCGGCGGTGGCCTCGCGGCCAAAGAAATCGACAAAGCCGACTTCGGGCAAAACCAGATAGGTATAGACGGAATGATCCATCAGATAGAATTCGTCACCGGTTTCGCGTTTTTGATAGATTGTGCGGTAGGCCATTGAGGCGGCATTGATCTGTTCTTCCGATCCGGTCAAGCCGATCATAGCCGGATGTATATTCGCGGCGAATTCGCCCAAAACCGCGGGTGTATCACGGGCGGGGTCGATCGTGATGAAAACCGGCGTGGCGGCAATTCCGCGTTCTTCAAGAATATCGACGGCTTCGGCATTGCGGGCGGCATCGAAGGGGCAGACATCAGGGCAAAAGGTATAGCCGAAATATACAAGGCTGGGTTGTGTAATAACCTGCGTGTCTGTGACGGTGGTGCCAGTGGTATCGACAAGGGTGAAGGGGCCGCCGATATCACCCGCGCCGGCAATGGCCGATCCACGGCAATCGGCAAAAGGATCGTTAGATGCTGTATAAAGTGTATAAAGATAGGTGCCACCAATCATGCCTGCGACGGCGACGATACCGACGGCTGCAATGGTTTTTGACATGGTTCCCCCCGAGGACGGTGTTGGATTGATCTGCGCGTATGATGCTTTAACTATGAGGTGGGTCGTGGGAAAGAGCAACGCAACATGCTGACGGCGAATGTAGCCACGCTTTCACGCGACACGCGCAGCGATTGGGTGCGGTTGCGCACGCTTATCCTGCTGCGGTGGATGGCGATCTGGGGGCAGTTGACGGCAATCACGGTTGCCGACAACTGGTTCGGTGTGCAATTGCCACTGCTGTTATGCTATGCGGCGGTCGGTGCGTCGGTGGTGGCAAACCTGATTTCGGTGTATCTGCTGCCTGAAAACAAGCGCCTGAGCGAGCTTGAAGCGATGCTGACGCTGCTGTTTGATCTTTCGCAACTGTCGTTTCTTGTGCTGTTGACAGGGGGGCTGACCAATCCGTTTGCCCTGCTTATTCTGGTGCCGGTGACGATCTCGGCGTCGGCACTGCAATTGCGCAGCACGGTGATGTTGGGGGCGCTGGCGATTGCGCTGGTGACGGTGGCGGCGTTTTTCAATGTGCCGCTGCGGTATGATGACGGCGGCATTCTTGAGGTGCCGCGCCTGTTCGAATTCGGGTTCTGGATGGCGATCGTGGTGGGGATCGTGTTTCTGGGGCTTTATTCGCGGCGGATCGCATTGGAAATGCGGATCATGGCAGAGGCCCTGCTGGCGACGCAGATGGCACTGGCGCGGGAACAAAAGCTGACGGATCTGGGGGGCGTGGTCGCGGCGGCGGCGCATGAGCTGGGCACGCCGCTGGCGACAATCAAGCTGGTCAGTGCCGAATTGATGGCGGAGCTGAAGGACAAGCCGGAGTTGTGGGAAGATGCCAAGCTGATCCGCGATCAGGCGGACCGCTGCCGCGATATTCTGCGGGGGATGGGGCGGGCGGGCAAGGATGATCTGCATCTGCGGCAAGGGCCGTTGGGGGCGGTGCTGAAAGAAGCGGCAGAGCCACACGTGATGCGTGGCAAGACGGTGCATTTCGGGTTGCAGCCGGGGCCGGGCGGCACGGAGCGGCAACCCAGCGTGCTGCGCAAGCCGGAAATCGTGCATGGGTTGCGCAATCTTGTGCAAAACGCGGTGGATTTTGCGCACACGTCGGTTTGGGTGGACGCGGAATGGACGGAGCAAACGATCACAGTGCGCATTTCGGACGATGGGGACGGCTTTGCGCCACATGTTCTGGGGCGGATAGGCGATCCTTTCGTCCGGTCACGACGGTTTACGGACGGCGTGCATGACCGGCCCGGCTATGAGGGGATGGGCCTTGGCCTGTTCATTGCCAAAACGCTGCTGGAGCGGTCGGGCGCGGCATTGACCTTCGCAAACGGGTCGGACCCGTTTCTTGATCCGGTGGAACGCCCAGAACGCGGTGGCGCGATTGTCGAGGTCAGTTGGCCGGTCGGCAGGCTGACGGCACCGCCGGACCTTGCCAAGGGGCAGAACACCCGGATCGAAGTCTAGGCGGAGGGCGGGTTTCGCTGTGCAAAGGTCGCGTTTGGGGCTAACACACGCATGCCCAATTGCGCGACAGTTTGCGGCGCGTTTGCACCGATAGGAACTTGTGATGTCGACTGATCCGCTGCTGCAACCTTACCAGCTAAAACATCTGACGTTGCGCAACCGGATCATGACCACCAGCCACGAGCCAGCCTACCCCGAGGAGGGGATGCCGAAAGACCGC
Source organism: Rhodobacterales bacterium (assembly GCA_031396505.1). Classification (GTDB taxonomy): domain Bacteria; phylum Pseudomonadota; class Alphaproteobacteria; order Rhodobacterales; family Rhodobacteraceae; genus JAAFHS01. The sequence goes on along the minus strand of JANNKX010000148.1, from coordinate 24,909 downwards.
TATCGCCTGTACCACCTTGAACGGGCGAAGGCGGGTGTGGCGCTGACGATGACGGCAGGGTCGGCGGCGGTGTCCAAGGATTCACCACCGGTTTTCAACAATATTCTGGCCTACAAGGACGAGGTTGTGCCGTGGATGCGGCGTCTGGCGGATGATTGCCACGAGGCGGGTGCTGCGGTGATGATCCAGTTGACGCATCTGGGGCGGCGGACGCGGTGGGACAAGGGCGATTGGCTGCCGGTGGTGTCGTCCACGTCGGAACGCGAACCGGCGCATCGGGCGTTTCCGAAGCCGATGGAAGACTGGGATATCGCCCGGATCATTCCTGATTTTGTTGCGGCGGCAGAACGGATGAAGGCGGCGGGGCTGGACGGGGTTGAGATCATGACCCATGGCCATCTGCTGGATCAGTTCATCTCGCCCTTGACCAACCATCTTGACGGGCCTTACGGCGCGGAAAGTCTGGCCACGCGGATGCGGCTGACGCTGGAGATCATTGCCGCCGTGCGGGCTAGCGTGGGTGATGATTTCATTGTCGGTGTGCGCTTTGCACCGGATGAGGTGGAAGAGGGCGGCATTACGCCGGAAATGGGGATTGCGATTGGCCACATGTTCAAGGCGACGGGTCAGGTCGATTATCTGAACATCAATCGTGGACGTATTCATACGGACCCCGCGATGACGGATATGATCCCGATCCAAGGGATGAAATCGGCACCGCATCTGGATTTTGCGGGGCAGATGCGGGCCGAGGTGGGGATGCCGACGTTTCACGCGGCGCGGATTCCGGATGTGGCGACGGCGCGCTATGCGGTGCAATCGGGCCAGTTGGATATGGTGGGGATGACGCGGGCGCACATGGCGGACCCGCATATAGTGCGCAAGATCATCGAAGGGCGCGAAGCGGATATCCGGCCTTGCGTGGGCGCGACCTATTGTCTGGACCGGATCTATCAGGGTGGCATGGCGCTGTGCATCCACAACCCGGCGACGGGGCGCGAGGGCGAGATGCCGCATGTGATTGCGCGGGCGACGGTGGCGAAAAACGTGGTGATCGTGGGCGCAGGGCCCGCGGGGCTGGAGGCGGCGCGGGTGGCGGCAGAACGCGGGCACCGGGTGACGGTGTTCGAGGCGGCGGCCCATCCGGGAGGGCAGGTGCGGCTGACGGCACAGACCAAACGCCGGGCAGAGATGATCGGGATCATCGACTGGCGCATGGCGCAATGCGCGGCGCGGGGGGTGGAATTCCGGTTCAACACCTGGGCCGAGGCGGATGATGTGCTGACCTGCGCGCCGGACGTGGTGATCGTGGCGACAGGGGGGATGCCTGAAAAGGATATTCTGCCCTTTGGCAATGATCTGACGGTCTCGGCTTGGGATATTCTGTCGGGCGATGTGAAGCCGGGCAGCAATGTGCTGCTGTATGACGATGCGGGGGATCACACGGCGCTGCAGGCGGCGCAACTGTTGGCAGAAAGCGGGGCGGTGTTGGAGGTGATGACGCCGGACCGGACATTCGCGCCCGATGTGATGGCGATGAACCTTGTGCCCTATATGCGGGCGCTGCAGGACAAGGCGGTGACCTTCACCGTCACTTATCGGCTGACAGGTGTGGCGCGCGATGGCAACCGGCTGCGCGCGACGATCGGGTCGGATTACATGCCGCTGGCGACGACGGCGCATTACGATCAGATCGTGGTCAACCATGGGACGCAACCCTTGGCGGAGATCTATTTCGATCTGAAACCGCTGTCGGAAAACCTGGGTGCGGTGGATTATGACGCCTTGATTGCGGGCCGCCCGCAAATGATGAACGGCGGGCCTGCAGGGTTTCGTCTGTTCCGGATTGGCGACGCGGTTGAGGCGCGCAATACGCATGCCGCGATTTATGATGCATTGCGTTTGATGAAAGATGTCTGAAACCGGTCGCGGTTAACGTTCCCTTAAGACTAGCATTCCTAGGCTGTGATGCAGGGAAACGATAACTGGTTTAACGATCATGTGGGAAAATCTGGTTTTGGCGTCGGGGTTTGCTGCCACAGCAGTTCTGTCTGCGCTTGGTGGTCTGGTTTTACTTACGGCGCTTCGGCTACGCGCCGGACCGGACCCGCGCCCGACATTGTTTCGTGAAGGCGAGGATGCAACTGTCTTTCTGTTCGATGGCGAACGATTGGTCGATGCGACCCCATCGGGTTATCGGTTCCTGTCGGGGTCGCGTGCGATTGATGCGCCGTGGATCGGGCTGCTGGAACGGCTCGCCCCCAGATTTGACAATCTGGCAGGCAGGCTTGCGCAGGTTGCAATGACCGGATCGCTGGTGCTGACGGCATCAGCGGGGCATGCGTTGGCGCTGCGGGCGGAAACACGGGGTGGGCTGACCAAAATTACACTGATCGGCCCCGAACGTCATGCGGACCCGCTGGGTGGGGATATTCTGACTGTGCAGGCACTTGATCATGAATTGCAGGACTTGCGGGATGTGACGAATGCGGCACCTTTTCCGATTTGGCGGGCATTGGATAATGGCGATATCGTCTGGGCAAACGGCGCCTATATGGACATGGTCGCAAAACTCGGCTCTGACGGCCTGACCCCGACCTGGCCTTTACCCGCGATCTTTGCGGTGAATGCGGCGATATCGGGGCCGGAAAGATGGGCGCATCGCAGTGCAGCGCCGCTGGGATTGGGCATGTTTGATGTGGTCGCGCGCGAATGTGATGGCGGCCGATTACACTATGCGATACCCGCCCACGATGCCGTATCGGCAGAGGGCGCGCTAGTGGATTTCAAGCGGACGCTGACAAACATCTTTGCGGAATTATCTACAGGGTTGGCCGTCTTTGATGCGCAACGCAATCTGCAGACGTTCAATCCCGCGCTTGCCGATCTGGTGCGGTTGCCGATTGATTTTCTGTTGGCGCGGCCAACGCTGTTTAACCTGCTGGACGCGCTGCGCGACCGTGGAATGCTGCCGGAGCCAAAGGATTACCGGTCTTGGCGGCATCAGATGGTTAACCTTGAGGCATCGGCAGTGCGGGGCGATTATGACGAGGCGTGGCATCTGCCGAATGGCAAGACATTCCGGGTGATCGGGCGACCTTATCCGAATGGGGCGCTGGCGCTGATGATCCATGACATTACGGATCAGATCACGCGCGATCGGTTGTTCCGCGCGGAATTTGAGGTGCTGCGTTCGGCGATCAACATGGTGCAGGACGGCGTTGTGGTGTTTTCGGCAAGCGGGCAGGTTTTGTTGAAGAATACGGCCTACTTGACGTTGTGGGATGCCGACCCGGATGTCTTGCTGGGGCTTGGCGGGCTGGCGGCAATTTTTGACCATTGGCGCGACAGGTCGGCGCCGCATCCGTTCTGGGCCGATGCCGAGGCCGCCGTGATCAGTGGTGAGGCGTTGCCGGGCGGCACACATGACATACGCCTGAACGATGGGCGTCTGGTGACATGCCGCTGTGTGGCGCTGTCTGACGGCGCCGTGGCGATTTTCTTTCACCTCGCAGTGCGGGTCGAGCTGGCTGAAAATCAGGCCGACGGCATCGGCCTTGCCCGGTCAGCCTGACGCAGAAGTCGCCTTGCGCCCGTGACGGGGGCGCGCCAAACTACGGGCATGACAGATACGCTGCGCAACCGTGCCGAAATCCATTTGACCGACGACGATGCAACCACGGCATTCGGGCGCTGGATGACAGCAGCCTTGCGCACTGGCGATGCGGTCTTCCTGTCGGGTGGGATCGGGGCAGGAAAGACGCATTTCGCGCGCGCCGTGATCCGCGCGCGTATTCCTCGCGTCACGGATGTGCCGTCGCCGACATTTACCCTGATCCAAAGCTATGACGGTGACGGCGTGACGATCCTGCATGCCGATCTGTACCGCCTGACGCATCCGGATGAGGCGGCCGAACTAGGGCTGGATGAGGCAATGCAAACGGCAATCAGCCTGATCGAATGGCCAGAACGGCTGGGTGATCGGGCGCGCGATGATGCCTTGCATCTGCATTTCGCGGTTGACGGCGACGGACGCCGCGTCGTCGCGCACGGACCTGCGCGCCTGATGGCGCGGGTGGCCGCGTTTAAAGGCGGGAGCGTGGATGTCTGACCGTGCGGTGGCAAAGCGCGCGTTTTTGCAGGCGGTGGGCTGGGATACGGCCGCGCGCGCGCATCTTGCGGGTGACGCGTCGGACCGCAGCTATGACCGCCTGACGCGGGGCCATGAGCGTGCCGTTTTGATGGATGCGCCCCCCGGCAAGGGTGACGATCCGGCCGACTTTGTCGCAGTGGCCGATCATTTGCGCGGCCTTGGTCTGTCTGCGCCGCGCATTCTGGCGCAGGATCTTACGGCGGGTTTTCTGCTGCTGGAGGATTTTGGTGATGCGGTGTTTGCCCGCCTGATTACGGATGCTCCGTCACAGGAAGGCGCGCTTTATGCGACCGCAACCGATGCGCTGATCGCCGTGCAAGCGGCACCGCCATTGGCGGGCATTCCCAACCTTCGGCCCGATGACTGGGCGCAGGCCGCGGCCTTCGTGCTTGACTGGTACCGCTTTGCCGCAACGGGGCAGCGCACCGACACGGGGCCTTTCGTCACCTGCCTGTCTGATCTGATCGGGCGCTATGGCGACGGGCCGCGGGTGATGGTGCTGCGCGATTTTCATGCCGAGAACCTGATCTGGCTGCCGATGCGGCAGGGTGCTGCGCGCGCGGGGCTGCTGGACTTTCAGTTGGCCCAGATGGGACAACCGATTTATGATCTGGTGTCCCTGTTGCAGGACGCGCGGCGCGATGTCGGTGTTGCGCAGATCATTAAACGGCAGTTCTGCACAGATACGGGACAATCAGAACAGGCGTTCGCATTGGCCTATGCCGTTTGGGGGGCGCAGCGTGCGTTGCGGATATTGGGCATCTTTGCGCGGTTGTGTCTGGTGGCGGGCAAGCCGGGTTATTTGCACCTGATGCCACGGGTCTGGGGACATTTGCAGGAAAACCTTGCGCATCCGGCGCTGCGGCCCTTGGCGCGGATGTGCGACGATCTGCTGCCCGCGCCATCGGCGGAGATCTTGGCGGGCATTGCGGCGCAGGCAGGGCGGGCCGCATGACAACGCCACCACTGATGTTGTTTGCGGCTGGATTTGGCAAGCGGATGGGCGCACTGACGGCAGACCGTCCGAAACCGCTGGTGCCGGTGGCGGGAAGGGCGTTGATTGATCATGCGCTGGCGCAGGCGGATGCGGCGGGCATTGCGCGGATTGTGGTGAACCTGCATTACCGGGGCGACCAGATTGCCGCACATCTGGCGGGGCGCGACATTGCATTTTCGGATGAGCGGGCGGCTATTCTGGAAACCGGGGGGGGCTTGCGCCATGCGCTGCCATTGCTGACTGCAGACCCGGTAATGACGCTGAACACGGATGCGGTGTGGACCGGGGCCAATGCGTTGACGCAACTGATGGCGGCGTGGGATGGCGCGCGGATGGATGGGCTGCTGCTGTTGCTGCCCGCGCAAAAGGCTGTGGGGCATGCCGGGACGGGTGATTTCGCGCTCGCCCCGGATGGGCGGATCGAGCGCGGGGCGGGCGGTGAGGATCATGTATACCTTGGGGCGCAAATCCTGAAAACCGGGGGGCTGGCCGATGTGGCGGAGGCAGTATTCTCGTTGAACCGGCTCTGGGACCGAATGATCACCGATGGCCGGGCCTTTGGCGTGGTGCATGATGGTGGCTGGTGCGATGTGGGATCACCGGCGGGGATCACCTTGGCCGAGGCGATGCTGCGGGGGCACGCAATCTGATGCGGGGGGTGTTCGGCCTGCCGCCGGGGGCAAACTTCCCGGCATTGTTCGCAACGGGCCTGCAGGCGCGAATGGCGGGCACACCGCCCGAGGCGATAGCGCGCGTGACACTGTTTGTGAACACACAGCGGATGCGGCGGGCGATCCTTGCACATCTGACGGTGCAGGGGGCGGGGCTATTGCCGAAAATCCGGCTGGTCACGGACCTTGCACGCGACCCGTTGTTTCACGACTTGCCGCCCGCCGTGCCGGCCCTGCAGCGCAGGCTGGAATTGTCACAATTGGTGGGGGCGCTGCTGGACCGCGCACCGACGCTGGCGGCGCGGTCAAGCATGTTCGATCTGGCAGATAGTCTGGCCACCCTGATGGACGAAATGCGCGGCGAAGGTGTTTCGCCCGAAACCATCGCGGGGCTGGACGTGTCACGGCATTCCGATCACTGGAAGCGGACGCAGGATTTTATCGGGATCATCGCGCAGTATTTTGCCGATGACGCGGCCCCCGATGTCGAAGGACGCCAGCGCATGGCGGTGGCGCGGCTGGTGGCGGGGTGGGCTGTGGCACCCCCCGCAGACCCGGTGATCGTGGCGGGATCGACCGGATCGCGCGGTACGACGGCGATCCTGATGCGCGCGGTGGCGGAATTGCCGCAGGGGGCACTTGTGCTGCCGGGGTATGATTTTGATACGCCCGATGCGGTGTGGGCCGCACTGGATGACGCAAAAACGGGCGAGGATCACCCGCAATACCGCTATCGTCGCCTTCTCGCGGGCATGGAACGCGCCGCACCTTGGGTGGAAGCGCCGCCCCCGAATGCGGCGCGCAACAGGCTGATATCCCTGTCGCTGCGGCCTGCGCCAGTGACCGATCAATGGATGGTCGAAGGGCGGGACTTGCCTGACCTGATGGCAGCAACAGACAAGATGACCTTGATCGAGGCACCGTCACCGCGCCGTGAAGCGGTGGCGGTGGCGCTGATTTTGCGCGGGGCGTTGCAGGACGGGCGGCGGGCGGCGCTGATCACGCCGGACCGTAACCTTTCTCGGCAGGTGACGGCGGTGTTGGACATGTGGGGAATTCAGCCCGATGACAGCGCGGGCGAGCCGTTGAGCCTTTCGGCGACGGGGCGGTTTTTGCGACACACGGCCGATCTGTTGGGCCAACGCCTGACAGGCGAGGCGTTGCTGGCGTTGCTGAAACACCCTTTGACGGCCAGCGGGGCCGAACGCGCGCATCATCTGCGCATGACGCGGTTGTTGGATCGCCATTTGCGGCGCGCGGCGGCACCCTTTCCGGATGCGGCAATGTTGCAGCAATGGGCAATGATCCGGCCCGAAGTGGCGCCATGGGTTGATTGGCTGGCCGGGTTGTTGGGGGGGCTGGACGCCATGGGCGACGCGCCGCTGGCGGCGCTGGTGGCGCGGCACCTGACGCTGACGGTGGGGCTGGCGAATGGCGGGGATGGTGTGACCTCGCCCTTGTGGAAAACCGTGGACGGACAGGAAGCGTACCTTGCGATAACGGCAGTTGTGGATGCGGCCGGTGCGGCGGGCGTGGTCAGCCCACAGCATTACCGCGATATCCTGCGGTCGGTTCTGGACAAAGGCGAGGTGCGCCGTCAGGGCCAGGTCCATCTGGACACGATGATCTGGGGTACGCGTGAGGCGCGGATACTGGGGGCGGACCTGGTGATCCTTGGCGGGATGAATGATGGCATCTGGCCCGCACTCCCCGCGCCCGACCCTTGGCTGAACCGGGACATGCGGCTGAAGGCGGGGCTGTTGTTGCCGGAACGGCGGATCGGGCTGTCGGCGCATGATTACCAGCAGGCCGTCTGTGCGCCACAGGTGGTGATCAGCCGTGCGCGGCGTGATGCACAGGCGGAAACGGTGGCGTCACGCTGGATAAACCGATTGACGAACCTGTTGTCGGGGTTGCCTGAACAGGGCGGGCCTGCGGCACTGCGGGCGATGATGGCGCGGGGTGATGTCTGGCTTGACCGGGCCGCAATGCTGGATGCGCCAAGGATGCAGGTCCCGCAGGCCGCGCGCCCGTCACCGCGTCCGCCGGTGACGGCGCGGCCCAAGGAACTGCCGGTGACGGCGATACGGACGTTGATCCGTGATCCGTATGCGATCTATGCCCGCTATATTCTGCGGTTGCGGCCACTGGATGCGCTGCGCCCCGGACCGGACCCGCGCCTGCGCGGACAGGTCTTGCACAGCATTCTTGAGGCGTATTTGCGCCAGCCTTCGACGGGCCAGTTACCGCGCGCGCGGCTGATGGCGATTGCCGAGGCGCTGTTGGCCGAAGGTGTGGCATGGCCATCGGCGCGGGCATTCTGGCTGGCCCGGCTGGAACGGGCGGCGGATGTCTTCTTGGGGGAAAACACGCGGGCGGGCGGGATGCCCGTGTTGTTGGAAGAGACGATGGGGCTTGATCTGCCGGGAGTTGGCTTTCGCCTGACGGCGCGACCAGACCGGATTGATGTACTGCCGGATGGGCGGCTGCATCTGATAGATTACAAGACGGGCACAGTGCCGACAGATGCGCAGCAGGAATTGTTCGATAACCAACTGTTGCTGGAGGCGTGCATGGCGGTGCGCGGGGCGTTCGGGCCAGACCTGCCAACGGATGTGGCCAGCATTGCCTATATCGGTTTGGGGGCCAATCCAAAGGCGCAGATCACCGCGATGACGCCAGACAAGCTGGGCCGGACGTGGGAGCGGTTAATGGCGCTGATCATCCGGTATCAGCAGACGGATACAGGCTATACCGCGCGGCGGGCGCTGTTCGAGGACAAGTCGGATACCGATTATGACCACCTGTCCCGCTACGGCGAATGGGATAGCAGCCAGCCCGCCGTGCCCGCCACGGTGGGGGCCAAGCCATGACCGTGACAACGGCGAGCGCGCGGCAGGAACTTGCGTCCGATCCGGGGGCGTCGACTTGGCTGCATGCCAACGCGGGGTCGGGCAAGACGAAGGTGTTGATCGACCGGGTGGCGCGATTGCTGCTGTCGGGTGTATCGCCGCAGCATATCTTGTGCCTGACCTATACCAAGGCAGCGGCGGCCGAAATGCAGAACCGCCTGTTCCGGCGGCTGGGCGAATGGGCAATGATGCCGGAGGCGGCTTTGATGGGGGCGGTGGCGGCACTGGGTGATGCGAAGGTTGTGCCCGATCTGGGGCGCGCACGGCGGTTGTTTGCAATGGCGATTGAAACGCCGGGCGGGTTGCGCATTCAGACGATCCATTCGTTCTGCGCAACGCTGTTGCGGCGGTTCCCGCTGGAGGCAGGGGTCAGCCCGCAGTTTCAGGAGCTGGATGACCGCACGGCGCGGCTTTTGCGTCAGGACGCGGTTGAGGAAGTGGCGGGGGGTGCCGCAGCGGATGCGGTGCGGCAGCTGGCGCGGGCTTACACGGGCGATGATCTGGACGGATTGCTGATGCAGATCGTGTCGGCGCGTGAGGCATTCGCGACACCGATGGATATGGCGCGATGCGTGGATCTATTCGGCCTGCGCGCAGGCGAGACGGAGGCCAGGATCATGGCCGATGTACTGCTGGGGGACGAGGCGGATATCCTTGACACGCTGTTGCCGGTGCTGGAGGGCAGCGGGCCAAGTGACGCCAAAGAGGCGGCGCGCCTGCGACTGGTTGATCTGGCGCGGCATGACCTTGGCACGCTGATCCAGATGGAAGGGCCGTTCCTGTTTTCGACGGGCGACAAGGCCGGGTTTGCCAAAACTGGCAAGTTTCCGACGAAAGGCGTTCAGACGCGCCTTGCCAACCTGATGCCCCGGCTTGACGCGCTGATGGGGCGGGTCGAGGCGGCGCGGGGGCGGCGGATCGGGCTGATGGCGGCGCAAAAGACGGCGGCGCTGCATGCGTTCGCGGCGCAGTTTCTGCCGGCCTATAACGCGCGCAAGGCGGCGCGGGGGTATCTGGATTTTGACGATTTGATCACGCGGGCGCGGCTGTTGATGACCGATCCGTCGGTGGCGCAATGGGTGCTGTACCGGTTGGACGGTGGGATTGACCACATTCTGGTGGACGAGGCGCAAGATACCTCGCCCGATCAATGGCGGGTGTTTGAACGGCTGACGGATGCATTCATGGAGGCACCAGATCAGGTGGACCGTGCGCGCACGGTGTTCGTGGTGGGCGACAAGAAGCAATCGATCTATTCATTTCAGGGTGCCGATGTTGCGGCCTTTGACCGGATGAAGGGGCTGTTTCGGGCGCGGTTGGCGGATGTGGACAAGCCGCTGCAAGAGTTGGACCTGCAATATTCGTTCCGGTCGTCGCGGGCCGTGTTGGATGTGGTGGACGCCACCTTTGCACTGCCGGATACGGCCAGCGTGGGCGGGGCGATGACACATCTGGCGTTTCATGACGCGATGCCGGGGCAGGTGGAGCTGTGGCCGATCATCCCGCCTGCCGAAAAGGTGGCGGATGCGGATTGGTCAGACCCGGTTGATCTTATCACAGACGAACACCACACCGCGATCATGGGGCGCAAGGTGGCGGCATGGATTGATGCGGCGTTGCGCGACGGCATGATGGTGCCGGAAAGAGGCGGCGCACGGCGGGCCAGACCTGGCGATTTTCTGGTGCTGGTGCGTGGGCGGCAGGGGATCTTTTCCGAGGTGATTCAGGCCTGCAAGGATCTGGCGTTGCCGATTGCGGGGGCGGACCGTTTGAAGCTGCGCTCAGAGCTGGCCGTGAAAGATATCGTGGCGCTGCTGGCGTTTCTGGCGACCGATATGGATGATCTGTCGCTTGCAGCCGTGCTGCGATCGCCACTGGGTGGGCTGACCGAGGCGGCGTTGCATGATCTGGCCCATGGTCGCAGCGGCCTGTTGTGGGAGGCGTTTGACGCGCAGGCACATCTGTATCCGCAGGTGCATGCGATGCTGACCGATCTGCGCAATGCGACCGATTTCCTGCGCCCCTTTGATCTGATGGAGCGCGCATTGACGCGGTATGATGGGCGGCAACGCCTGTTGGCGCGACTGGGTGCCGAGGTTGAAGATGGCATTGACGAGCTGCTGAACCAGGCGCTGCAATATGAGGGTACGGAGGTGCCCAGCCTGACGGGGTTCCTTGCGTGGCTTGCGGCGGACGATATCAGCGTGAAGCGCCAGATGGAATCCGATGGCGGGCGCATCCGGGTGATGACGGTGCATGGGGCCAAGGGGCTGGAAGCGCCGATCGTGATTTTGCCGGACACAGCAGACAAAAGGGATACCGAGCGTGAGCAGATCCTCGCGCTGCGCGACGGGCCGGTGCTGTGGAAAACGAGGGCGGAGGAAAGCCCGCCCCTGATTGCGGCCGAGGCCGCGTCGCGCAAAGACCTGCGCGCGGCGGAAGATATGCGGCTATTGTATGTCGCGATGACGCGGGCGCAAAGCCGGTTGATTGTGGCAGCAGCGGGTGAGGTGAAAGATGACAAGGGCAACAGTTGGTACAAACTGATCCGCGAAGGGATGGCGCGGGTCGGGGCACAGGTAACGGCCAATGGCGGGATGGTGCATGCGTTTGGCGCATGGCCGGTTGGCGACGCGATGCAGGGCGTTGCGCGCGGCGCGGTTGATCTGCCCGTCTGGGCGGGCTTTCGCGCGCCTGCGCCGGGTGCGGCGATCGACTTGCTGTCACCGTCGGCCCTTGGCGGGGCCAAGGCGCTGCCGGGTGAGGTGGGGCTGGATACCGACGTGGCGATGGCGCGCGGCACCGCGTTGCACCGCCTGCTGGAACTGCCACGTGATATGGCGCAAGGCGACCTTGCCACCTTTGCGACGGCGATTGGCGCGCGCGACGTGCTGGCCGAGGCGCAGGCGGTACGGGCGGCGCATCCCGATGTGTTTGCAGACGGCACGCTGGCCGAGGTGGCGGTGACAGCGACGGTGGCAGGGCGGCGAATGTATGGGTCGATTGACCGGCTGGTGGTGCGGGCGGGGCATGTGCTGGCGGTGGATTTCAAATCCAATCAGTTGGTCCCGCCAACCGCAGCCGAAGTCCCGGAAGGGATTCTGCGCCAGATGGGGGCCTATGCCGATGCCTTGGCGCAAATCTACCCCGGCCACCGGATCGAGACGGCAGTTCTGTGGACGCGCACCGCCATATTGATGGCCCTTGATCCCGATATCGTGAGAGATGCCTTGGCGCGCGCCACAATCCCTTGACGTTGCGCCCTGCCCTTCTTAGGTTCATGACCCAACCTTTGATCCGGAGAACATCCATGGGAAACGCCACTGTCGCCGTCACTGACGCCACCTTCGATGCCGAAGTGCGCCAGTCCAGCATTCCCGTCGTCGTCGACTTCTGGGCCGAATGGTGCGGCCCCTGCCGCCAGATCGGCCCGGCACTGGAAGAGCTTGCCACAGAATACGCAGGCAAGATCAAGATCGTAAAGGTCAACGTCGACGAAAACCCCGACAGCCCCGCCACCCTTGGCGTGCGCGGCATCCCGGCCTTGTTCATGTTCAAGGATGGCAAGGTCATCTCGAACAAGGTGGGCGCAGCCCCCAAGGCCGCATTGGCCACGTGGATTCAATCGGCGATCTGATGTCACGGCGATGATTTCAAAGGGCGGTCCATCGTGGCCGCCCTTTTGTTTTGCGCGATGGGTGCGCATATTGCGTCTAACCAAGGGGTGATCACATGGCGGAAAACACGTTCCCCGGCTGGCACGGCACGACGATTCTGGCGGTGCGGCGCGCGGGCGAGGTGGTCGTGGCGGGCGACGGGCAGGTCAGCGTGGGTCAGACCGTGATGAAGGGCACCGCGCGCAAGGTGCGGCGTCTGTCACCCGGCGACAAGGATGTGGTTGTCGGTTTCGCGGGGTCCACCGCCGACGCGTTCACCCTGCTGGAGCGGCTGGAGAAAAAGCTGGAGGCCAATCCGGGCCAATTGGCCCGCGCGAGCGTTGATCTGGCGAAAGACTGGCGCATGGACAAATACCTGCGCAATCTTGAGGCGATGCTGATTGTGACGGACGGGCGGGATATCTTTATCATCACGGGCGCGGGCGATGTGCTGGAACCCGAACATGATGTGGCGGCCATCGGATCGGGCGGGAATTTCGCGCTGGCGGCGGCGCGGGGATTGATGACGACTGACCTGTCGGCCGAAGATGTGGCGCGGCAAGCGATGGCGATCGCGGCCGATATCTGTGTTTACACCAACGGCAATCTGACGGTGGAGACGATCCGTGGTTGATGCCGCCCGTATCATCGGTGCAGACGATCTGCGCGCCGCAATTGGGGCGGGCATTCTGAACGAGGCACAGGCCGCCAATCTCAAGGCGTTGGCAGACAGCCGACGCGGCGCACGCGAGAACCTGGCACCGGGGGATGAGCCGTTCGAGCTGTTCAAGGGGTTCAACGAAGTCTTTATCGTCGTGGGCCTTGGTATTCTTGCGCTTGGATGGATCGGGGTTGCGGGGATCTATCTTGCCGTCGGGGGCGGCAACACCCTGGGCAAGACAGTGACGGTTTCCATCATCGGCGCCGTCGTTCTGTGGGGGCTGTCGGAATACTTCGTCCGTCGCAGGCGCATGGTGGCCCCCGCGATTGCGCTGTCGATCCTGTTTGCGGGCAACGCGGCGGGGGGAATGGCGGCACAGTTTGCGCAGCCCTTCATGCTGGCGCAGCAGGATTATGCAAGCCTGCCTTTGCCCTTTGCGCTGAGCACTGTGGCGCTGTTGATCTACTGGTTCCGGTTTCGCGTGCCATTCGCGCTGGCGATGATTGCGCTGGGGCTGTTTGCGACGGCACTGGTGTTTGCGGCGGAACGGGCGGGAACGCCGACAAGTGTGACCGATTTGTTCCTGCTGTCGGCAGGGGGGCCATTCGCATGGATTACGCTGGCGCTGGGCGGGGCGGTGTTCGTGGTCGCAATGATGTTCGACATGTCTGATCCGCACCGGGTGACCCGGCGGGCAGCCAACGGATTCTGGCTGCATGTGGTGGCGGCACCCGCGCTGGTGAACACGGTGGCACTGTCGTTGCTGGCCCACGAGGGCGGGGCGGGAAACCTTACACTGTTGGCGTTTCTTGCGCTGATCGCGGTGGTGGCGATTGTCATCGACCGGCGGTCGTTTCTGATTGCCGGGGTTGGCTATGCGGTGGCGCTCGCCTCGGCCATGTTCGACACGGAAGGCGGGGTTTACACCGTTCTGGCCTTGGGCATCTTCCTTGTGCTGCTGGGGGCGTTCTGGGAACGTATCCGGGCAGTGCTGTTGCGGATGCTGCCGTTTTTGCCGCTTCACCGCCTGCCGCCAAGCATCTGAGGGACCATGACAGACCTGACCCCACGCGAAATCGTATCAGAGCTTGATCGCTATATCATCGGCCAGAACGACGCCAAGCGTGCGGTCGCGGTCGCGCTGCGCAACCGTTGGCGGCGCAAGCAGTTGGGCGATGATCTGCGGGATGAGGTGTATCCCAAGAACATCCTGATGATCGGGCCGACGGGGGTGGGCAAGACGGAAATCAGCCGCCGTCTGGCGAAACTGGCGCGCGCACCGTTCCTGAAGGTGGAGGCGACGAAATTTACCGAGGTGGGCTATGTGGGCCGCGATGTGGACAGTATCATCCGTGACCTCGTGGATATCGCGATGGCGGACACACGGGCGCAAATGCGCGAGGATGTGAAAGCGCGGGCGCAGAAGGCGGCGGAGGCGCGCGTGATCGAGGCGTTGGCAGGCAAGGATGCGCGCGAACAAACGCGCGAGATGTTCAGGGGCAAGCTGAAACGCGGGGAGCTGGACGATACGATGATCGAGCTCGACATCGCCGATAGCGCATCGCCCTTTCCGATGATGCCGATGGGCGCGGGCGGGATGGACATGCAGATGCAAGGTTTGCAGGAGATGTTCGGCAAAGCCTTTGGCGGGCGCACGACGCGCAAGCGCGTGACGGTGCGCGACAGTTATGACCTGCTGATCGGGCAAGAGGCGGACAAGCTGCTGGATGATGAGGCGATCAAGGCGCAGGCCTTGGACGCGGTACAGGAAAACGGCATCGTGTTTCTGGACGAGATCGACAAGATCTGCGCGCGGGCCGATGCGCGCGGGGCCGATGTCAGCCGCGAAGGTGTGCAGCGTGACCTTTTGCCTTTGATCGAAGGGACGACGGTTTCAACCAAGTTTGGCGCGGTGAAAACGGACCATATCCTGTTCATCGCCAGCGGGGCGTTTCATGTGGCCAAACCGTCGGACCTGTTGCCGGAATTGCAAGGGCGCTTGCCGATCCGGGTGGAGTTGCGACCGCTGACGGAAGACGATTTCGTGCGCATTCTGACCGAGACGGATAACGCGCTGACGCGGCAGTATTCGGCGTTGATGGCGACAGAGGAGGTGGCTGTCAGCTTTACGTCCGACGGGATTGCCGCACTGGCGCGAATTGCAGCCGAGGTGAACAAATCCATCGAAAATATCGGCGCGCGACGCCTGTACACGGTGATGGAGCGGGTGTTCGAAGAGTTGTCATTCACCGCGCCGGACCGTTCGGGCGATGTGGTCACGGTGGATGCGGCGTTTGTCGAGGCGAATATTGGTGCGTTGGCGCGTTCTGCCGATATCGCGCGCTATGTGCTGTAACGCGCGGAACCAAATGCGCGCGCACGCGTTTGTTCAGCGCAGATTTCAAAAGGGCAGGATGTGCAAAGCACGATATTTGGGGCGCATCTTGTGAAACGCGGGGCGATGATCCTGTGTGTGATGGTTCTGGCGGCCTGCACGCCGCGCGGAGCGATCACTGTGGTGCCCTCGGCGGCGGCCGTCGGGCAGGTTGTGCCGGTGTTTGTGGGCACGACGCGCGGTTACGATGCCGCGACGCAGACGTTTGACGCCACGCGATCGGAGCAGTTGCGCTTTGCCCGCTTCGACGTATCGGTGCCACCAGGCCGCGAGGTGGGCGATATTACCTTTCCGGGGCGGCGTGCGCCCGATGCGACGCGCGATTTTCTGACGACATCGGCCCTGTCGATTGCGGATGCGCCAGCCTTTCGCAGCGACCTTTCCGCAGCTTTGCGGGCGCGCAAGCCGGGGGACCGGGATGCGGTGATTTTTGTGCATGGGTTCAACAACACCTTTGCCGAAGGGCTGTACCGGCTTGCGCAACTGTCACATGATCTGGAACTGCCGGGTGTTGCGGTGCATTATTCCTGGCCATCGAAGGGCGCGGCGCTGGGCTATGTCAGCGACCGGGATTCCGCACTGTTCGCGCGGGACGGGTTGGAAAGCCTGATCCGCGAGGTGCAGTTGGCGGGGGCGGAAAACATCGTGCTGGTGGCGCATTCGATGGGGTCGGCGCTGTTGATGGAATCGATGCGGCAGATTGCGATCCGGGGTGACCAGACGAGTTTGGACCGTATTGGGGGCGTGCTGCTGATTTCGCCGGATATTGATGTGGACGTGTTTCGCACACAGGCGTTGACCATCGGGAAACTGCCCGAGCCATTCCTGATTTTCGGGTCGGACCGGGACCAGCTTTTGAACCTGTCGGCCCGCGTCACAGGCGAGCCGGAGCGGTTGGGGAATCTGTCGGATGTGCGGCGGTTGTCGGACCTGCGTGTGACCTATCTGGATGTGGCGGCCTATGACGAGGGGGCCGGGCATTTCAATCTGGGCAACAGTCCCGCGCTGATCCGGCTGATGGGGCGGATCGGTGATGTGGATACGGCGCTTGCGCGGGATCGGCGCGGGCGGACCGGGTTGCTGCCGGGGGTGGTGCTGACGGTGCGCAATGCGACAGAAATCATTCTGGCCCCGGTGGCGGTGGTCGGGCGGGAGCTTCAGCGGCCTTAACCAGCAAAATTGACGGCTGTCAATTTTCAGGTTTATCCAATGATTTCAACGATCCGTCACCAAATTTCGGGATGATTTTAACACTTTGGTAAGGTTTTGCGGCAGCCCGTTACCTGCGCCGCAGATAGACATAATAGGCCCCTGCCCCGCCGTGTTTCAGATGCGCCTCGGCCACTTGCAGCACGGCCTGCGCCATGGGTTGCATCCGCAACCATTGCGGCACCTGATGGCGCAAGGCCCCCATGCGCTGCGGGATTGGGCCGGTATCATCGCCGCGTTTGCCCTTGCCGGTGATGACAAGGACAAGACGCAAACCGGCGGATTGGGCGTTCAGAATGAAGGCGATGAGTTCGGGATGTGCCTGTGCAAGGGTCATGCCATGCAGATCAATCCGCGCCTCGGGGGCGAGTTTGCCGCGCGTCATCCGCCCGAACGCCTTGGCGTCCATTTGCAGCGGGGCAGCGGCCAGATGGTCGCGCAAGCTGGGCGCGAGACGGTGGGCGGTGCTGGTGCGGGCCTTTTCGCCAAGGGTGAACAGCGGGATCGGATCGGGCCGCGGTGCGGACGCGGCCATCGGGATTTTCACTGACGCCGGGGTATCGGGGTTGGGCAGAAAACCGGGGCCGTGCAGCGGATTTGTGCTGCGGGCGACGGTTTGCCAAAGCTCTTCCTCATCGGGGCGCAGGGTACGGCGGCGGGCCATCATTCATCCACGGCCAGCATGGCAAAGGCGCGGTCGATGGGCAGCAGGACGATCATGCGGCCACCGTCGTTGATGACGCCTGCGGCGTCACCCGCATCGGCCCCGGTGCCGTAGAAGATATCGGCGCGTTGCAGCCCCTTGATGGCGCCCCCGGTGTCCTGCGCGATCATCAGGCGGCGGATCGGGCTGGCCCCGTCCTTTTCGACCCAGACAGGTGCGCCAAGCGGGGTAAAGGCGGGGTCGACAGCGACGGAACGCAGGGTGGTGATGGAGCGGCCCATGGCCCCGATGGGGCCCTTTTCGGCGGGGAGTTCATCAATCACGCGGAAAAAGATGTAGGAGGGGTTGATGTTGAGCATGGCGGCCCCGGCCTGCGGATTGGCGCGGACGTAGGCCTTGATGTCTTGGGCGGACACCTGTTCAATCGTGCGCAAGCCACGGCGCACCATTTCTTTGCCCACCGAAACATAGGCATGACCGTTGCGCCCGGCATAACCCACGCGGATCACGCGGCCATCGGGCATGCGAATGCGACCCGAGCCTTGGACCTGCAGAAAATATGCCTCTACCGGGTCATCGAGCCAGAGAAGTTCAAGGCCCCTGCCCGACAGGATGCCGCCTGCGATGGTGGCGCGGCTGTGATAAACCTGCCCATCGGCCAATTCGGGCGGGCGGCGGTAAAGGGGCACGGTAAAGCGCGGCGTGCGGGTCAGGGAGCCCGCGAGTTCGGGTTCATAATACCCGGTGAAAAGCGCGGGAGGATCACCGATCAGAACGGGGCGGAAGAACAACTCGAAGAAGGCGCGGGCACTGTCGGGCGTGGCGCCTGCATCGGCCGCAAGGTTGCACAGCGGTTGCCAATCGGCACCGTCGATCGCATCGCAGGTTGCGCGAAATGCGATAAGGGCGGCCTGATGATCATCCGCCGCCCAGCCATCAAGTTCTGCAAAATCAAGAACTTGTGCGGATGCCGTCATCGCGGATACCGCGAGGGCAAGAACGGCAAGTGCGGCACGCATCAATCCCCGGTAGCGACCAGTTGCCAGTTCGGGTCATCAACCCCCATGCGGCGCGAATAGGTCCAGGTGTCACGCTGTTTTTTCACCTCGGTGGCGCTGCCTTCGACGATTTCGCCGGCCTTGTTGCGGACAACCGAGGTCAGTTCACCCACATAACGCACGGCGATTTCGGCGGTTTTGGTCGTGGCGTCAAAGGTGGCGTCGTGCAGCGCAAGTTCACGGAGGCCGACAAAGGTAGCATCAACAGACAGCCCTTCGGCCTCACGCGCGCGGATCGCCTCATCAAAGCTGTGTTCGATATCGGCGGAAAGGAAGGCGCGAACCTTGGACAGATCGCCCTTTTCAAAGGCCATCAGAATCATTTCATAAGCCCCGCGCGCGCCTTGCAGGAAAGTGTTGACGGAAAAATCAGGCTCCGCCCCTTTCATCGCGGCAAGAGCGCGAGCGGCAGGGGTGTCTTCGGCGACATGATCAAGGATATCGCTGTCGGGGCCGCCATTGATGACTTCGAGCCCTTTGCGGGCACGGGGGCGCACATCATCAAGGGGAACAGGGGGCTTTTCAAAGCCGTCGCGGGTGCCCAGCACCGACCGCAGTTTCAGAAACAGGAATACGGCGATTCCGGCGAGGACAAGAAGCTGGATCATCGAGTTGTTCATCGGAACATCAGGCCCTTTGGTGCGGCATTGGTTATTGTGCGTCTGATCCTTATGTAGGTGACGGGGGGGGCCAAGTCCACCACCGCACATGGAGTTGTTTGGAGAGATGTCATGCCTGTTGTTGTTGCGCTGCTGATCTGGCCGTTGATCGAGATTGCGTTGTTCGTGACGCTGGGCGGGTGGCTGGGGCTTTGGCTGACACTGGTGATTGTGCTGGGAACGGCGGTTGCGGGGGTTTTGCTGATGCGGTGGCGGGGGTTACGCGCAATGGCGGACCTGCGGGGGCAGGTGCGGGCGATGGGCAATCCACTGACGTTGGCAGCGGATCAGGCGATGTTCATGCTGGCGGGGGTATTGTTGGTGCTGCCGGGGTTTTTCACGGATTTTCTGGGGACGTTGCTGTTGATCCCACCGGTACGGACGGCGTTGGTGGCCGTGATGGCGCGGCGGTTTGCGGTGGCGCGTGGGGCGGTTCGGCCGGCATCGGATGTGATTGACGGCGAATTTTCAGAGATCAGGCCGCGCGAAGTGCCGCCTCAGCGGCCTTCGGGGTGGACGCAGGATTGAGGCGGGCGGGCGGGTCTGCTATGGCTGCGCAAACCGCAGATTTTGGAGAATGCTGTCATGGCCGATGAAACCCCGACCCCGAATGGTGCAGCACCCAGCGCACCGGCCCCGGTACAGATGCGCGTGATGGCGCAGTTTGTGCGCGATATGTCGTTTGAAAACATGGTGGCGCAGAAGGGAATTTCGGGGGCCGATGTGCAACCGGATATTCAGGTGGCGGTCAGCCTGGATGCGCGCAAACGGGCGGCGGACCATCAGTATGATGTGATCAGCAAGTACCGGGTGACATCAAAGAACAAGGTGAACGGTGAAACACTGTTTCTGATGGAGCTGGATTATGCGGGGATCTTTCATGTGGAGGGCGTGGCGGAAGAGCAGCTGCATCCGTTCCTGTTGATCGAATGCCCGCGGATGCTGTTTCCATTTGCACGGCGGATCATTTCGGATGTGACGCGGGACGGGGGCTTTCCGCCGCTGAACATCGATTCGGTGGATTTCATGGGGCTGTACCGGCAGGAAATCGCGCGGCGGGCCGAGGCACAGCGCGCGGCGGCGGCAACAACGCCAAACTAAGAGCGTTTGAGCCAGAGGGCGGCGTCGCCCAGTTTGTCCACGAAGGCCTGATGGGCGGCGGATTCGTCGGGCGTGAGGCGGGGCGGCAGGGGCGTTGCGCGGGGACGCGCGCGCCACGTTTCGGGCAAGCCGGCGGTGTTTTTTGTGGATTGGCTGTCGATGGTGGCGAGAGCGAAATCCGGTTGACGGCCACCAACCAGTTGCAGATACACCTCGGCCAAGATCTCGCTGTCGAGCAGGGCGCCGTGTTTTTCGCGCCCGGTATTGTCGACGCCAAAGCGGCGGCACAGCGCATCGAGTGACGCGGGCGAGCCGGGAAATTTCTGCCGGGCGATCATCAGGGTATCGGTCGCGCGCGTGTACGGCAGGGCCGGGTGGCCATTGGCGGTGAGTTCGGCATTGAGAAATTTCATGTCAAAGGCGGCGTTGTGGATGACCAGCGGCGCGTCGCCGATAAAGGCCAGAAAGTCGGCGGCAATGCTATGAAACAGGGGTTTGTCGCGCAGAAAATCATCGCCGAGGCCATGAACCTCGAACGCCTCTTTCGGCATGGGGCGTTCGGGGTTGAGGTATTTGTGAAAGCTGCGCCCGGTGGGCAGATGATTAAACAGCTCCACCGCACCGATTTCGACGATGCGGTGGCCTTCGGTGGGTTCAAAACCCGTGGTTTCGGTATCAAGGACGATTTCACGCATGGGACCCCCGGAGGTAGGCAATGAGGGATGCAACATAGGCGCGCACCGCGGTTTCGGACAGGGTTTCGACGATGTGGGTGGCAAAGCCGCGCTTTTGCGCATCGGGCATCTGGCGGGACAGGATCACGGCAAACTGGGCATCGGTCATGCCGGGGCGGGCCATGACGCGGGCGCGCTGCACAGCGGGCGGCGCGGTAACAAGGAGCGTGGCATCCATCTGTGCCTGCGCGCCGGTTTCAAACAGCAGGGGGATGTCGAGCACGACGATGTCGGTTGTGGTGGTGGCAACAAAGGCGGCGCGATCTGCGGCCACAAGGGGGTGAACGATGGTTTCAATCTGCGCAAGGGCCGTCGGATCGCGGGCGATCCAGGCCCTGAGTTGCCCGCGGTCAATGGTGCCATGTTGCCGGGCGTCTGGCCAAAGGGCGGCAAGGGGGGCGACGGCGGCACCGCCCGGCGCATAAAGCCGGTGTACGGCGGCGTCCGCATCCCAAACAGAAAGACCCTCGTCGGCGAACATGGCCGCGGTCGTGGATTTGCCCATGCCGATGGAACCGGTAAGGCCAAGGCGAAACGGCGTCATGCCGACAGAACCGCGGCGCGGGTGGAGTCATCGACATCGGGGCGTTGGCCGAACCAGCGTTCAAAACCGGGGGCCGCCTGATGCAGAAGCATGCCAAGGCCATCGACCGTTGTGCAGCCTTTTTCCTCGGCCTCGATCAGGAACTGGGTTTTCAGCGGGGTATAGACCAGATCGGTGACCAGAGCCGCAGGGTTAAGCGCATCAAGCGGGACACGGAATTCCGGCTTTCCGGTCATGCCGAGGGCGGTGGTATTCACCACGGTGGCGGATCTGTCCATCATGCTGCCGGCATGCACCCAATCTTGCACGATAACCTTGGCACCAAAGTCACTGCGCAGGGCGTCGGCGCGGGCACGGGTGCGGTTGGCGAGCCGGATTTCGGGCGCGCCGACCTCGATCAGCGCCGCAATCACGGCGCGGGCAGCACCACCTGCGCCCAGAACCACAGCGGGGCCCGCCTTCGGGTCCCATTGGGGTGCGTGCTGGCGCAGGTTGGCGATGAAACCCGCGCCATCGGTATTGTCAGCCTGAATGCGGCCATCCTTGCGAAACAACAGGGTATTTGCAGCCCCGATCAGGGCGGCACGGTCGGTGACGACATCGGCAATGGCGAGGACGGTTTCCTTGTGCGGGATCGTGACGTTAAGGCCGACAAAGCCTGCGCGGGGCAGTGCGCGCAACACCTCGCGCAGGTCGGCCTGTGCAACATCCATCGGGATGTAGAAGCCTTTGATGCCATAGCGTTTCAACCAGTAACCATGCAGCGCGGGTGAGCGGCTGTGGGCAATGGGCGAGCCGATGACACCGGCAATTGGGATGCGTGGATGCTGCGCTGCGGTCATGGTGCGATGAACCCCCGTTGACCCAGATAGCCCATGAGCGGCGTCAGGGGCAAACCCTGGATCGTCGCATCATCGCCATCAATGGCGGAGAACAGCGCACGGCCCGCCTCCTCGATCTTATAGCAGCCGACGGAGTGCTGGATGCTGTGCCAGTTGCGGGTGACATAATCGGTGATGAAGGCGGCGGGCAGTGGGCGCATGGTCATGTTTGCCCGGCCGATAAAGCGCCAGATGGGTTCGGCCTTGTGGTAAAGGACAAGGGCAGAAAACAGGGTATGCGTGCGGCCTTGCAGGGCGTTCAGTTGGGCGGTGGCATCGTCGGGTGATATGGGTTTATCAAACAGCACGGCGCCGAGGGCGAGAACCTGATCGCACCCAAGGACCAGTGATGCGGGGTGTTTCATGGCGGATTTACGCGCCTTGAGTTCAGCAAGGGCATCGGCAACGTCGCGGGGGCGCGCGCCATCGGCCAGAAGGGCAGATTTTGCGGTGGCTTCATCCACGCGGGCGGGGATGGCTGTGACGTCAAGACCGGCACCGCGGAGCAGCTGCAGGCGGATTTCGGAGCCGGAAGCGAGGATGAGCGGTGTTGCGGGCAGGGCGGGGTCCTGTGGAAAAGCTGCGTATGTTCTGGCAGGGCGTGTTGTGGGTAAGGCCTGCCTGTCCGCAGGGGTGCCCTGTGCGGGGGAGAACTGTCAAGGTTCGGGAAGGGTTTGCGGAGTTTATCCCGCTGTGGAATTGGAAATGGCAAAGCTGTGCATAAGTTTCACAAGGGATTCGGGTCGTCGGGCTGCCAGGTTTCCGTTGAGGCAGATTGGTCTGTAACCATCTGATCCTAAATCGTTAATAATCGTTGTTCTGGTGAGATTGCTTGCCGGGGCGGCTGGGGTGGTCGTGAACTGTGCGGAGAAGTCTGTGGATAAAGAAAGCAATCAAGATGTCCACACGCCCTATTACAACAACATCTTTTTCAATCTTTTCTTTATCAGTAAGAAGAAGGCGCAGCAGAAGGGTGTGACATGACGGGGTTTCTGGCGGACTGGTATTTATGGACGAAGGCGTTGCACATCATGGCGGTGACAGCGTGGATGGCGGGGCTGTTCTATTTGCCGCGGCTGTTTGTCTATCATGCGGAACGGGGGGCGGCGGTGCCGATCCTGAGTGATACACTGGATGTGATGGAACGGCGGTTGTTGAAGGCGATCATGAACCCGGCAATGATTGCGACCTGGGTTTTCGGGCTGGCGTTGGTGATGACGCCGGGGATCGTGGATTGGTCGGCGGTGTGGCCGTGGACAAAGGCGGGGTCGGTTGTGGCGATGACGTGGTTTCACATGTGGCTGGGCGCGCGGCGCAAGGAGTTTGCTGCGGGGAAGAATGTGCTGGATGGGCGGCGGTACCGGATGATGAATGAGGTGCCGACGGTGTTGATGGTGGTGATTGTCGCATCGGTGGTGGTGAAGTTCTGACGTTGACTTCGCGGGCGGCAGCGCATAATGGACGGGGATCGGGGCATTCGCATCGATTTTCCCATTTTTGCACGTTGATCCGGGGTCTTCTGATACCCGCGTCCGGGGGTCTGCTTTTCCATGAATACTGAGAGATTGAACCTGTCTGATCTGAAGGCGAAAACGCCTGCCGATCTTTTGGCGATGGCCGAAGAGTGGGAGATCGAGAACGCGCCAAGCATGCGCAAGGGCGAGATGATGTTCTCGATCCTGAAGGAACATGCCGAGGAAGGCTGGGAGATTGGCGGGGACGGTGTTCTGGAGGTGTTGCAGGACGGGTTCGGCTTTTTGCGCAGCCCGTCGGCGAATTATCTGCCGGGGCCAGATGATATTTATGTGAGCCCGGACATCCTGCGCCAGTTTTCGTTGCGGACGGGGGATACGATCGAAGGTGTGATTGCGGCGCCGAAGGACAGCGAGAAGTATTTTTGCATGACGAAGGTCACGCGGATCAACTTTGACGATCCGGAAAAGGCCAAGCACAAGGTACATTTCGACAACCTGACGCCGCTTTACCCGGATGAGCGGTTCAAGATGGAAGTGGACGATCCGACCCTGAAAGACCGTTCGGCCCGGATCATTGATCTGGTGGCGCCGATTGGAAAAGGCCAGCGTGGTCTGATTGTGGCACCACCGCGCACAGGCAAAACGGTGTTGTTGCAGAACATCGCCCATTCGATTGCGACCAATCACCCGGATTGCTATCTGATCGTGCTGCTGATTGACGAGCGGCCAGAAGAGGTGACCGATATGCAGCGGTCGGTGAAAGGCGAGGTTGTATCCTCGACCTTTGACGAGCCGGCAACGCGGCACGTGGCGGTGGCGGAAATGGTGATCGAAAAGGCCAAGCGTCTGGTGGAGCACAAGCGCGATGTGGTGATCCTGCTGGACAGCATTACGCGTCTGGGGCGCGCGTTCAACACGGTGGTGCCGTCGAGCGGAAAGGTGTTGACTGGCGGCGTGGACGCGAATGCATTGCAGCGCCCGAAGCGGTTCTTTGGCGCGGCGCGAAACATTGAAGAAGGCGGATCTTTGACGATTATCGCGACGGCGCTGATTGATACGGGCAGCCGGATGGATGAGGTGATCTTTGAAGAGTTCAAGGGCACCGGTAACAGTGAGATCGTGCTGGACCGCAAGGTGGC
>JANNKX010000108.1:0-61508 GCA_031396505.1 Rhodobacterales bacterium | reverse complement strand
ACCGAAGCCGACGTGATTGCCGATTTCTATGATGATCCGGCCCTGTTCGTGCGGCGTTCGGATGACGAAATTACAATCGCCAAAAACGGCGGCGGCGCGCATCTTGATCTGATGACGGCGGATTACATTCGCCGGGCGTGGGCGACGAGAAGTGTAAACTGAAGTTGACACAATCGATCACGTTATGTTTCAAGCGCGTTAACGATCTGCGCCCATTTTGGCATAGTTTCTTTGATTTCATTGAATAAAGTCAAAAATTGACAGCCGTCAATTTCTACCGAAATACTGACATGATCTGCGCCAGTGGTTTCTTCCTTTTCGCCACCGCAGGCACCGTCGCATCGTCTGCCGGATAGCCAAGGGGCAAGATCATCACCGGCTTTTCATGCGCGGGCCGCTGGCACAACTCGTTCAGAAACTTCATCGGGTTCGGCGTATGTTCCAGACACACCAATCCCGCGTGGTGCAGTGCCGCAATCAGGAATCCGGTCGCGATGCCCACCGATTCAGGCACATAGTAATTCTTGTAGCGGTCCCCGTCATCGGTCACGCCATAACGCTGCGCAAAAACCACGATCAACCACGGCGCATCCGTCAGGTGCGGTTTGGAAACACCCGTGCCAATCGGCTCCAGTGCCGCCAGCCACTCGTCCCCCGCCCCGCCTGAATAAAACGCGCGCTCCTCCTCCTCCGCGCGTTCGCGGATTTGCGCCTTCATCGCCGGGTCCGAGATGGCGACGAAGTGCCAGGGCTGGTGGTTCGCCCCGCTGGGTGCCGTCCCCGCCGCCGCGATGCAGGCCGCAATCACGGCTTCGGGCACGGGCCGCGTGGAATACTGCCGCACCGAATGCCGCTTGCGCATATAAGTCAGAAACGCGTCAGCCGCCCCGATCGCATCATCGCGCGCCACGTAATCCGGCAGCGGCAGCGCCTGGTAGCTGACTTCACCCTTGCGATACATCACCCACCCCCGATGAATACCCCCGCAGCAAACACCAACGCGCCGCCCAGCACCACCTGAAAAGCCGCGCGCAGGAAGGGTGTCTGCATATAGCGGTTCTGAATCCAGGCAATCGCCCAAAGCTCCACGAACACGACCACCATCGCGGTGATCGTCGCCGTCCAGAAATCCGGGATCAGATAGGGCAACGCATGCCCCAACCCCCCCACCGTCGTCATCACCCCGGACGCAAGCCCCCGTTTCAAGGGCGACCCCCGCCCAGACAGCACCCCGTCATCATGCGCGGCCTCGGTGAACCCCATCGAAATGCCCGCACCCACCGACGCAGCAAGCCCCACCAGAAACGTCGTCCAGGTATCCTGCGTTGCGAAAGCGGTCGCAAAAATCGGGGCAAGCGTCGATACCGACCCGTCCATCAGCCCCGCCAGCCCCGGCTGTACCCATGTCAGGATGAATTGACGATTTGCCGTTTCATCCTCGGACGCGCGGGCATCCTCGGGCAGCGCATCGGCCGTCAGCGCATCGGCCTTTCGTTCATGGCCAGCCTCGGCCGCCGCCAGATCGCCCAGCAATTTGCGCGTGGCGGCGTCACTCGCCCGTGCGGTTGCGCGTTCATAAAAATCGCGCGCCGCACGTTCCATCGCATGCGCCTCGCCCCGGATACGGTCCAGTCCAAGGTTTTGCGTCAACCAGACCGGCTGGCGCGCATAGTACCCCGCCACATGTTCGCGCCGGATCAAGGGAATCACGTCGCCAAACCGGCTGCGATGTAAATCAATCAATCGTTTGCGATGCCCATCCTCTTCAACCGCCATGCCGTCGAAGACCGCCGCCGAGGCCGCAAAGTCCGCACGGAGCATTTCGGCAAAGCTGCGATAAATCCGCGCATCGTCCTCTTCGGACGAGATGGCAAGTGCCAGGATTTCCTGTTCGGACAGGTCGGAAAAACGACGCCGGTTTGTAAAGGCTGCGATCATGTTCGGATACTCTTTTGGAATGGTTCTAATGTAGCGGCCCGCACAGGCACAGCAAGCCGTTTATATGAACCGATCGGTTCACTTTCTTCTTGAAATACTGAACGAATCGGTTCATATGGTCTTTATGAACCAAACGGTTCGAAAATAGGAGAATGAAATGAAGCGCATCGCCCCTCTTGCAGCTATTCTTGCGGTTCTGTCTGCGCCCGCATTTGCCTTTGGTATCGACATTTCCATGCCCAACCTGACCTTCCCAGACAGCACCGTCAGCCAAGGCACAACAGCCCCGGCGACCCTGTCAACGGCCGGCCAACCCGGCAACTGACGCATCCCTTGCCGCTGTGGCCCGCCCCTTCTATGCTGAAACGGGGGGGCCACATGAACCAGCCGATCATTCGCAAGGGCCGAAAATTCGCACAAGTTCTGGAAGGCGCGCGCAGCGTGTTCATGCGTGATGGCTTTGAAGGGGCGTCGGTTGACGACATTGCGCGCGAAGCGAATGTGTCAAAGGCAACGCTTTACAGCTATTTCCCCGACAAACGCCTGTTGTTCATCGAAGTGGCGCGCGCCGAATGCGAACGCCAGACGATGGAGGCCGAGGCCCTGATTGGTGACATGCACGACCCCGTGACCGTTTTGACGGTTGCGGGTGACAAGCTGGTGGAGTTCTTTCTGTCGCCGTTCTTTCTGCGGGTCTACCGGGTTTGCGCCGCAGAAAGTGATCGCTTTCCAGAAATCGGGCAGCAGTTCTTTGAATCGGGGCCCGCACTCGCGCGGCAAAGGATGATTACCTACCTGCATGATGCCGAGGCCTGTTGCGATTTGGCTGTTCCGGACAAGGAACTGGCTGCTGATCAGTTCATCGAACTGTGCAAGGCTGACGTATTTCCGCGTGCATTGTTTGGTGTTGGCCCCCCTGCGACTGTCGAAGAGCGTGCGCGCGTGGTCAAGGGGGCAGTTGAATTGTTTCTGGCGCGGTATGGCGTCAAGGGATAGATCGCACCGCTATCCGTTTTCGCGCAGGACCGACCCTGCCAGATAAAGTGACCCACAGATCAACACCCGCGCATCCGGCGCGTTGCAGGCGATTGCCTGCAGCGCCCCTGCGACGCTATCGGCCGTCGCCGCAGACATCCCCGCCGCGATGGCGGCACCACAGGTTGCCTCAGAAGGTAACGTGTTGTTTTCACCAGGAATAGAGACCGCATACAGGCCGGTGATATGCGGCGCAAGCGGGGTCATATAGCCGCGCACGTCCTTGGTGTTCAGCATCCCACAGATCAGATACGTGGCGCGCTTTGGCATGCGCGCGAGGGTGGCCGCGATGGCCGCACCCCCGGCTGGATTATGCCCGCCATCAAGCCAAAGTTCGATAGCGGGGGCGCTGTTCACCAATGGACCTGTCCGCAGGCGCTGCATCCGTGCGGGCCAGAACGCACGGGTCACGGCCGCCTCACACGCGGCCTCATCACGTCCCAGATGGCGCAGGGCGGCGATGGCGGCACCAGCATTCTGGATCTGATGCGGGCCGGGCAGGTTGGGCAAGGGAAGGTCAAGAAGCCCGTTTTCATCTTGGAAAATCAGACGGTTGCGATCTTCAGTCACATGCCAGTGCTGCCCATATGCCAAGATCGGCGCACCCAAGCGGACGGCACGCGCCTCGATCACAGCGAGCCCGTCATCGGTTTGCGGGCCAACGATGACAGGAACGCCGCGTTTGATGATACCCGCTTTTTCGCCCGCAATTTCCGCGAGGGTGTCGCCAAGATATTGCTGATGGTCGATCGACACGGGTGTGATAATGGTCAGGTGTGGTGTCACGACATTGGTCGCATCCAACCGCCCGCCAAGACCGACCTCTAGCAGGGTCCAATCTGCACGGGTGCGCGCGAAAGCGAGGAAGGCGGCGGCGGTCGTGATTTCGAAAAATGTAATAGAATCAGGGCCATTTGCCTGCACACATTCGTCAAGCAGGGTTGTCAGCGCGGGTTCTGAAATCAGCGCGCCCGCAAGGCGGATGCGTTCGTGGAACCGGGCAAGGTGTGGCGAGGTATAGGCGTGGACAAGGTCCCCGCCCGACTCCAGCCCCGCGCGGATCATGGCTTGGGTGCTGCCTTTGCCATTGGTGCCCGCAATGTGGATCACGGGGGGGATGGATCTTTCAGGGTTGCCAAGGGCGGCCAGGAGACGGTGCATCCGGCCAAGCGTCAGGTCGATGACCTTGGGGTGAAGGGTCATCATCCGTTCAAGGATTATATCGGACCCTGATTTATCGTTCAAGATCAGACCTTTGCCTGAACCATCGCGGGCGCTGGTCCGTTGGGTTCGGGTGTATCCGGCGTACCGGGTGCGGGCAAGTCGCCGCGCACGGCGGGGGGTTGGCCCATCAACAAACGGGTGATGGTGATCAACTCGTCGCGCAGGGATTTGCGATGCGTGACACGGTCAAGCATACCGTGATCCAGCAGGTATTCGGCCTTCTGGAACCCTTCGGGCAGCTTTTCTCGGATCGTCTGTTCGATGACGCGGGGGCCGGCAAAGCAGATCAGCGCGTTCGGTTCGGCGATTTGCACATCACCTAGCATGGCATACGACGCCGTCACACCACCCGTGGTGGGATGGGTCAGCACGACGATATAGGGCAAGCCCGCCTCGCGCAGCATCTGCACGGCGACAGTGGTGCGGGGCATCTGCATCAGGGACAGGATTCCTTCTTGCATGCGGGCACCACCGCTTGCGGTGAACAGGATCAAGGGGCGCTTCATCTTGATGGCGCGTTCCGCAGCGGCAATGATGGCGTTGCCGACATACATGCTCATGGAGCCTGCAATAAAGCTGAAATCCTGACCGACGGCGATGATCGGGGTACGACCCATTTCACCTTCGGCGACCAGCATCGCCTCTTTTTCACCGCTGGCCTTTTGCGCAGCCTTCAGACGTTCCGTGTACTTCTTCTGATCGCGGAATTGCAGGGGGTCTACCAAGGGTTCCGGTACCTTGACTTCGGCAAAAATACCCAGATCAAACAAGGCCTTGAACCGATCGCGCGGGGTGATCGCCATGTGATGATCGCAGTTCGAACAGACATGCAGGTTCAATGCGAGTTCGCGGTGAAACAGCATGGTTCCGCATTCCGGGCACTTGGTCCACAGATTTTCGGGCACCTCGCGGCGGGAAAACAGCGAGTTGATCTTGGGGCGGACGTAGTTGGAAATCCAGTTCATGGGGCCCTTGCTTTGATGACCGCGCGGCTGATCCCAGATAGTGCGGCCCCGCTGGAATTGCAATCGCCGGACGGCAAAGGGGCCGCAACCGGCGATCTACATTCCATCTACATTCCATCTTTATTCCATCTACATCGCATCACCATGACGAACGCCATGGTGAAACTCTGCAAGTCCCTTTGGCGTAGCTGCGTCACAACCGGAAAGTGACAGGGATCACCATGGCGCAGGGACCGCTTATCTATCGGCAACGTATCTGGACGCGGATCACGCACGGGATCTGGGCGGTGAGCCTGTTCTTTCTGCTGCTGACCGGGTTGCAGATATTCAACGCCTTCCCGTCGCTGCATATCGGGATCGAGTCGGGCATCGACTACGACAATTCCATTCTGGCGATCCGTGCGGAACAGGACGGTGAGGTGCTGCGCGGGATCACCCGGATTGGTGGGTGGGAGGTGGACACGACCGGCATCCTTGGCGTGTCGGGCGATGCGGCGCGGGCGTTTCCGGCATGGGCGACGATCCCGTCGGGGCAGAGCCTGGCCCTGGGGCGGGTGATCCATTTCTTCTTTGCCTGGGTGCTGGTCATCACGCTGGCGGTGTGGGCGCTGGCGTCGCTGCTGAACGGGCATTTGCGGGACCTGATCCCGACGATCAGTGATCTGCGCGGCTTGCCCCGCGACATCGCAAACCATGCGCGGCTGCGCTTTCATCATGCGCGAAGTTATAGTGTGCTGCAAAAGCTGGCCTATGCGTCGGTGTTGTTCGTGGCGCTGCCGCTGATGATCCTGACCGGACTTGTGATGTCGCCATCGTTCAACGCGACGGCCCCCTGGATGCTGGATTTGTTCGGCGGGCGGCAGACGGCGCGGACGGTGCATTTTCTGGTCATGGTGGGGCTGGTCGGGTTCTTTGTCATCCACATGCTGATGATCCTGGCCGCCGGGCCGATCAACGAGCTGAGGTCGATCATTACAGGCTGGTATCGCATCGACAAGGAGGGCGAATGATGGATCGGCGGCGGTTTCTGACAGCGGCGTCACTGGGGGGATCAGCACTCGTCCTGTCGGGTTGCAAAGTACTGGACGGGCTGACGAAGGGTGACCATCCGCTGCGCAATGTCATGGAGGCGGCGAACGGCCTGACCTACCGCACACAGCGCCTGCTGGGGGGCGATGCGTTGGCGCCGGAGTTTGCGCAGAGCGATATCCGGCAGGGGCAAAAGCCGAATGGCACGATCAACCCGGATGATGCGGACTATCAGGATTTCGCGGCAAGCGGTTTCGCCGACTGGCGCCTGCGTGTGGTCGGCGCGGTGGAGGTGCCACAGGAATATTCGCTGGCGGCGTTGCAGGCGATGCCCGCGCGCACCCAGATCACGCGGCATGATTGCGTGGAAGGCTGGTCGTGCGTCGCGAAATGGACGGGGGTGCAACTATCCAGAGTTCTGGATGCGGCCCGACCGAAGGCGGAGGCGCGGTTCGTGGTGTTTCACTGCATGGATACGATTGAGCGCAGCCTGTCGGGGTTGGTGAAATACTATGAAAGCATCGACATGCGCGATGCGGTACATCCGCAGACGATCTTGGCTTACGGCCTGAACGATGCAGCCCTGCCGGTGGCGAATGGCGCACCGCTGCGCGTGCGGGTGGAGCGGCAGTTGGGCTACAAGATGGCGAAGTATCTGCACAAGATTGAAGTGGTGGCAGGGGTAGAGGGGTTCGGCGACGGCAATGGCAGTTACTGGGCGGATCGGGGATATGACTGGTATGCGGGAATCTGAGGGTGGACCGCGGACCCGTGTCGCCAACAGTGGCCACGCATGTTTGCGCGGCATCCTGAAAAAGCATCTCGGAACGCAGACGCCCCTGCATTCGGGTATTACCCGTCCGCAGTTGTTATTGCCTGCAAGCTTTGCAAGACTGCCGTAACAGGAGATGCCGGAGACTGTCATGACGATCCCACTCATCGGTCCATGGTCCGAGCTGTCGCTCGCGGGGCAGTTTGCGATGGCGGGTGGTGTTGTTATGGCTGTGGCCGCCGTCGCCAGTGCTTTTTTCGTCTCCAGCCGCATCGAGGATACCGTCGTGCGCAACACGGCCAATGCGACGGCACTCTACATGGAAAGCTTCATCACGCCGTTGACGCAAGATCTGGCGACCGGCCAGGACTTGTCCGATCAATCACGGGCCGATATCGGCGCACTTTTGTCGGACACGGCGCTTGGACAACGGGTAGTATCGTTCAAGATCTGGCGTGAGAACGGGGTGCTTGTCGATGCGTCCAATACGGCCTTGGTCGGCCAGCGTTTTCCCGTGACCGAGAATTTGCAACAGGCGTGGAACGGGGAAATCCGGGCAGATTACAATAACACGGGCGATGTCGAGGATGCTGCCGAACATGCGCTGGGTGTGCCATTACTTGAAATCTACGCCCCGATCCGCGAAATCCGGACCGGCCGCGTCATCGCGGTGGCAGAGTTTTACGAAATTGCGATGCAGCTGCGCATTGATATCGTGCGTGCCCGCAGGCTGGCTTGGGCGACGGTGGCCGCCATCGTCTTGCTGACCGGTGCAAGTCTGTTTGCGATTGTCCTGCGTGGCAGCCGGACCATTGACCGCCAGCTTGCCGCCCTGAGGATGATGGCGGATCACAATGTGACGCTCCGCCTCAGGGTGCAGGGGGCGGCGGCACGGTTTTCGGCAATCAGTGATCAGTCGCTGCGCCGCATAGGTGCCGACCTGCACGATGGGCCTGCGCAACTGATGGGGTTTGCGGCCCTGCGCCTCGATTCGTTGCGACACGATGCCGTCAGCGAGAAAGCGCAAGCCGTGATCGACGAGGTGACCCGGGCAGTGAAGGATTCGATGCGAGAAATCCGCAATATTTCACGCGGATTATCGTTGCCAGACATCGAGCAAAGGCCGCTTGACGCCATCCTGAAAGGCGTGGCGGATATTCACAGCGCGCGCACGGGGTCCGAGGTGATTGTCGATTGTCAGATCAATGGACCGCCCGACGTGTCCATCGCCACGAAAATCTGCTGTTTTCGTGTTGCGCAGGAAGGGCTGAGCAATGCCTGGCGTCATGGTGGCGGCAAAGGGCAAGAGATTCGCTTGCGGATCACTGGCAATCTACTGCGGCTTTGCATTCTGGACCGGGGGCCGGGCTTTGCGGTTCCACTCGACAACGGCGGCGAGAGTGGGCTGGGCCTTCTGGGATTGACGGACCGGGTGGAAAGTCTGGGTGGGCATGTAACGACACGCAATCGTGGTCACGGCGGCGGCGAACTTTGTATCGAGCTCGACCTTGACGGTGTGGCATGACCGAAGATCCGCAGATCATCCGGCTGGTGCTGGCAGACGACCACCCGATCTACCGCGATGGTCTGGCGCGCATCCTGCAGACGGCACAAGGGATCGACGTCGTCGGGCAGGCCCAAGATGGCGATGCAGCCGTGGCGTTGTGTGAAAGCCTTGCGCCTGACATCGTGCTTCTGGACATATCAATGCCAAAAGGCGGTGGGGTCGGTTCCCTGACCCGCATCATGCAGATGGCAAAGCCGCCGCTGGTGGCGATTCTGACGGCATCGGAAAACGAAACCGATCTGCTGCAGGTTCTGAAACTGGGAGCGGCCGGCTATATTCTGAAGGGGGTCGGCGGCTCTGAACTGATTGATCTGGTCCATGATCTGGTAGCGGGGCGGTCATACGTTTCCCCCGGCTTGGCGGGCCAGCTTCTGGTGGCGATGCGTGGCGCCCCTGCAGGAGCGGCGGCACCAAACCCCCTTGATGACTTGTCACGGCGCGAAGAGGATATCTTGAAGCTGGTGGCCCAAGGACTGAGCAACAAGGAAGTCGGGACCAAGCTGGATATTCAGGAAAAGACCGTGAAGCACTACATGACGTCGATTTTGCAAAAACTGCACGTCAGGAACAGGGTCGAGGCTGCCATGCTGGCGCGCGAGCACTTCACCAAATAGCTAATCAGTATTAAATCTATATATAACATTATGTTACATTGGAGTTCGGACATTGGTCTGAACACTTACCCATTTTCGGAGGCCCTTGGTCCCTGATGTGACGTCTGACCAAGGCGTAGGATTACGACATCAGACCAACAAAGGAGGACCTGATGAAAACCCTGATCCTGATGACAACGGCACTTGCTTTCGCCTGCTCGCTCAGCGGTGCGGTACAGGCAAGCGACATTCCTGACGGTTTCAATACGACCCAGTTCGCGGCGGATGGTGCAGTCGAAAAGCGCCGCAAGCTGCGGATTCCGGGCGGTTCGGGTTGCGACGACCCGGGTGACGTGATCGAGCACCCCGAGTGCCGCTGAGCATTTCGGCATGAGAATGCGTGATGCGGGCTGCGATGCCCGCATCGCTGTATTACGATGCTTGCAACACGCCGCGGTCGATCTGATCCTGTTCGATCGATTCAAACAATGCGCGGAAGTTGCCTTCGCCAAAGCCATCATCGCCCTTGCGCTGGATGAATTCGAAGAAGATCGGGCCGATCACGGTTTTCGAGAAGATCTGCAACAGGATGCGGGTTTCACCGCCGTCGACGACGCCTTCGCCATCAATCAGGATGCCGTGTCTGGCCATTTTTTCGATGGGTTCATCGTGACCGTGAACGCGGGTTCTGGAGAGTTTGTAATAGGCCATCGGGGGTTTGGGCATGAAACGGATGCCGCGTGCCGCGATGGCGTCGGTGGCGGTGTACAGGTCATCGGTGCCGACGGCGATGTGCTGAATGCCTTCGCCGTTATAGCGGCGCAGGTATTCGACGATCTGCCCTGTTTCGCCGCGATCTTCGTTGATCGGGATGCGGATGCGCCCGCAAGGCGAGGTCAGGGCGCGGGAGTGCAGGCCGGTGAATTTGCCTTCGATGTCGAAGAAGCGGATCTGGCGGAAATTGAACAGGCGGGCGTAGAAATCGAACCAGACGTCCATGTTGCCCTTGTGGACATTGTGGGTGAGGTGGTCGAGGTAGAAAAACCCCACGCCATGCGGTTCGGCGATGAAGTCGAAGTCGGTGAAGGGGTGCGTGTCGCCATAGCGGTCGGTGAGGTAGATGAGCGAGCCGCCGATGCCCATGATGGCGGGGGCGTCGATCACCTTGTCCGTCGCTGTATATGGGGTGGCACCGTTTGCAGTGACATGGGCCATGGCGTCATCCGCATTGACAACGCGCCAGCCCATGGAGGCGGCACAGGGCCCGTGCAGATCGGCGAAGCGGCGGGCGTGGCTGGCGGGATCGTCATTCAGGATGTAGGTGATGTCGCCCTGCTGCCAGAGTTCAATGGCGTGGGTGCGGTGGCGGGCGGTCAGGGTGTAGCCCATCTGCGCAAAAAGCGTGCGCAGGGCCTGCGGGTCGGGGCTGGCAAATTCGACGAATGCAAAGCCATCGGTCCCGGCGGGGTTTTCGGGGGTGATGGTGGATTTTGGGGCGGTGTGCGGAAAGGGGCCCATGGCGGTTCCTCTGATTGCTGGGAGAATGATACGCCGAAGGCGGTGCGGGGTTTGCGCGATTTTTCCGGGACTTCTTGCAAAATATGCGGATTTTACGCACATTCCACTGAATACGTGCGGGGATCATGCAATGCTTGATGAAACGGACACGCGGCTTCTGGCGGAATTGCAGCGCGATGCGCTGGTGACGGCTGAGGTTCTGGGGGCAAAGCTGCACCTGTCGGCCAGTCAGGCGGGGCGCAGGCGGGCGCGGCTGGAGGCGGATGGGTACATCACAGGCTATGCAGCACGGCTGGATGCCGGGCGGCTGGGGCTGGGGGTGCAGGCGTTCATTCAGGTGCAGATGGCGACGCATGGCAAGGAACCGGCGGCGGCCTTTGCCCGGATGATCGCAGGACGGGCGGAGGTGGTGAGTGCCTGGACCCTGACGGGCGAGGCGGATTATCTGCTGCGGGTCTATTGCACCGATCTGCCAGCGTTGAACCGGTTGATCCATCAGGAATTTCTGCCGCATCCGGCGGTGGCGCGGGTGCATAGCCAGATCGTGATGGATCAGTTGAAGGCGGACACGCCGCTGCCGGTTTAGGCCAAGACGGCCTGCAGGCGTCGAAAACTGCCTGCGATGCCGTCTTCGGGGGCCATTTCGGCGAGAAAGCCATCGAGCGCGGGCCAGATGCGGATCGCCTCGTCGATCAGGGGGTCGGAGCCGCGGGCGTAAAGGCCAGCCTGGATCATCAATTCCGCCCGGTCATAAGCCCCAAGCAGGCGGCGGGCTTGGGTGATCAGCAGGTTTTCATCCTCGCTGGCCGCCTCGGGCAGGCTGCGCGAGACAGAGCGCAACAGATCAATCGCAGGGTATCGCCCGCGTTCGGCGATCTTGCGGTCCAGCACGACATGGCCGTCGAGCACGCCACGCAGGATATCGGCCACGGTGCCATCCATATCGGAGCCCGCGACCAGCACAGAAAACACCGCCGTGATATCGCCCGACCCTTCCGGCCCCGGCCCCGCACGTTCGGCAAGGCCCATGATCATGGCGCTGGTGGAGGGGGGGAAACCGCCCAGACCCGCATCCTCGCCACCCGCAAGCGCAACCTCGCGGTGTGCTTCGGCAAAGCGGGTGACGCTGTCGACCAGTAGCAGAACTTGTAAACCCTGATCGCGGAAATGTTCGGCGACGGCCATCGCCGTCCAGGCACAGCGGCGGCGCATGAGGGCGGACTGATCCGAGGTTGCAGCCACCACGATGCTGCGCGCCATGCCCTGCGGACCGAGCACGCGTTCAGTGAATTCACGCAATTCGCGGCCACGTTCGCCGACAAGGGCAATCACGATCACATCCGCCGTAACACCGCGTGCAAATCGTGCAAGCAGCGATGACTTGCCAACCCCGGAGCCTGCGAAAAGGCCGATCCGCTGGCCGCGGACCAAGGGCAAAAGCGTATCGAACACGGCAACCCCGGTTTCAACACGTGGCCCCAGGCGGCGGCGGGTCGTCGCGGGCGGCGGAAGGGCGCGCACGGTGCATGAATGCTGGCCCGGCAACAACGGCCGCCCGTCAAGTGGTGCGCCAAACGGGTCAATAACGCGCCCGATCCAGCTGTCATCAGGGGCGATGTCGGCGGCGCCGACCAGTTCGACGGCATCGCCGATTGCCAATCCTTCACCACTGGAATCGGGCAGAATGATCGAGTCGCCGGGAGACAGGCGCAGTACCTCGCCACCAATTTGTGCGGCGCGTGTATGGATGGTGACACGGTCGCCAAGCCGCGCGTGGGTTTGTAACCCGGTCACGCGCAATGTTCCGCGCGCGGCCTCGGCCACCCGTCCGACATGGGAATGCACGGCCACACGACGCAATTCCGACGTCAACCCATCAAAAACTTCGGCCACGGGATTCTCCCTTTGTTCGCTGCTTACCGTTTCTAAAGGAATCACCCTTAAGCCTTAGTGAACCAGGACGAGGGAGAAGCCCTTAGATGTTCGAAAAACTTGAAATCACCGCGATGGCACAAGCCATGTCCGCCCATGCAGGCACCCGTCTTGGGGTCATTGCGCGTAACGTCGCCAATGCCGATACACCGGGGTATCGCACCCAGGATGTGAATGATTTTGCCAGCGTTTGGGCGGCGTCGTCACAAGAGGGGATGCGGGCCACGCGGCCAGGGCATGCGGGGGCATCCAGCGCCGGTGCGGTCGACGAAGGCCATGTCGTCCGCGGCCACGGTGCGCCGAACGGAAATACCGTGTCACTTGAATCCGAAATGGTGAAATCGGTGGAAACGCGCCAGCAGCACGATATGGCATTGGCGATCTATCGCGGCACATCCGAGGTGTTGCGCGCCAGTCTGGGGCGGCGCTGATGTCCGGGCTTTTGACATCCCTGACGTATTCCGCATCCGGCATGGAGGCGCAGGCCCTGCGCCTGCGCCATGTGGCCGAAAACGTCGCCAACGCCGACACGCCGGGATACCAGCGCAAGGTGACATCGTTTCACGAAGAAATGGAATCCGGCCGGGTTGAAACCGGGCCGGTGCAGTTGGACCGCAGCGAGGCGCAGTCCATCTATGACCCCGGACATCCGATGGCGGATGAAACCGGTCACTATGACGGCTCGAATGTCGATCTGGTGATTGAAATTGCGGACGCGCGCGAAGCGCAACGCAGCTATGAGGCGAACCTCAAACTTTTCGATCAGGCGCGGCAGATGACGCAAAGCCTGTTCGAGCTACTGCGTCGGTAAAGGAGATCCAGAATGGATTTGAGAACGACATTTGCAAACCACACCTATGCGCAGGCCCGCACGGCGGCGGCCCCACAGCCGCAACCGGGCGGAGCCGCGCAAGGCTTTGCGAAACTGGCCGAAACCTTTAACGAAGCGCTGTCAAACCACGAGGCGACGGCAAGGTCTGCGATGACCGGCGGGGCAGACCCGCACGCTTTGGTACAGGCGCTGGCATCATCGCAGATGGCCGTCGAAACGGTGGCCACGGTGCGCGACAAGGTGGTTGAGGCCTATCAGGAAATCCTGAGGATGCCGGTATGAGCGAGACCTTGATTTATGACGTTTTGCGTCAAGGGCTATGGATCGCGGTCATTATATCGGCACCGCTGTTGTCGGTGGCTTTGGTGGCGGGGATCGTGGTCGGCCTGTTTCAGGCACTCACCTCAATTCAGGAAATGACGCTGACATTCGTGCCTAAGGTTGGGGCGATGCTGTTGGTGTTCTGGGTCAGCATGAGCTTTATGACCTCTACACTCGTGGCATTCTTCACCGACCGTTTGGTCCCGCTGATTGCGGGCAGCTGACCATGGACAGCATCGGATACACCACGCTGACCCGGCAAAGCGGCCTGATGCGCGAGATGGAAATCGTGGCGCATAACATCGCCAACATATCGACATCAGGTTTTCGCCGCGAAGGTGTGGTGTTTTCCGAATACGTAAACCGGCTGGAGGGCGAGCCGTCGCTATCGATGGCCACCGCGTCGGCGCGCAGTGTGGATCTGTCACAGGCAGGGTTTTCGACGACGGGGGGCACCTTTGATTTCGCCATTCAGGGCAATGGATTTTTCCTGATCGAAACGCCTGCTGGCGAAAGACTGACGCGATCCGGGGCATTCACGCCATCGGCCGAGGGGGAGCTGGTCACGCCCGATGGATACCGCCTTTTGGATGCGGGCGGCGCGCCGGTCGTGGTACCGCCGGGCGCGCGCAATGTGGGACTTGGGCAGGATGGCACGCTTTCGGCAGACGGGGTGGCGGTTGCGCGGGTGGGTTTATGGCAGCCAACCGACCCGCTGAGCCTGCGCCATGTGGCGGGCACCATGTTTGCCGCGAGCAGCGGGGTCGAACCGATCGAGGACGGGGTGATGATGCAAGGCATGCTGGAGGACAGCAACGTGAACCCGGTTGCCGAAGTGGCGCGGATGATCGCGGTGCAGCGGGCCTACGAACTGGGCCAGACGTTTCTTGACCGCGAGGATGCCCGTGTCCGCGCCGTGATCGACACCCTTGGCCGATAGGAACCCGCGATGAAAGCCCTGCAGATTGCCGCCAGTGGAATGGCCGCCCAACAAATGCGCGTCGACGTGGTGTCAAACAACCTCGCGAACATGTCGACTACCGGCTACAACGCCCGGCGCGCGGATTTCGCGGACCTGCATTATCAACAACTCGCGCGGCCCGGCACGATCACTGCCGAGGATGGCACCATGCTGCCGACCGGCATTCAGATCGGGCTTGGCGTGCGCCCGGCCTCTGTTTCAGTTGTGCTGGCCCAAGGGTCATTAACGGCGACACAGGGCGATCTGGATGTCGCAATTGAAGGGCGCGGATACATCGAGGTGACGCTGCCGTCGGGCGTGTCGGGCTATACCCGCGACGGGGCGTTGAAACGGTCCGCGGATGGCGAGATCGTGGACAGCGAGGGGCATCCGGTGGCCCCCGGTATAACCATTCCGGACGACGCGCGCAGTATTGCGATCAACAACGCGGGCGAGGTTTATGCGTATTTTGGCGACCGGGTTGAACCGGAACTGCTGGGCCAGTTGAACCTTGTGGGCTTTACGAATGAAAAGGGGTTGGAGGCGATCGGGTCGAACCTGTTTCTGGAAACCGGGGCCTCTGGGCCGCCGAATGTGGGCACGCCGGGGATCGATGGGCTGGGCACCTTGCGGCAGGGCTATCTGGAGGAAAGCAGCGTTGATTCGGTGCGTGAAGTGACCGAACTGATCAAGGCACAGCGCGGATACGAGCTGAACGCCAAAGTCATCACTGCCGCCGACCAGATGCTTGGCGCAACGACACAGGTGCGATGATGCGATGGGTTTTGGTCCTGATACTGCTGCCCGGCCTTGCGTCCGCCGAAAGTGTGATCGCCTTGCGCCGTATCCCGGCACAATCAGTGGTCAGCGCCGCCGATTTGAACATCGTGGACGCCGAAATCGACGGCGCGGTCACCGATGCCGCACTGGTCATCGGGCAAGAAGCGCGGGTGACGATTTACGCCGGGCGCCCGATTCGGACGGCCGACTTTGGCCCGCCCGCACTGGTGGATCGCAACCAGATTGTGACGCTGATTTATGTGGCGGGCGGCTTGCAGATTGCCACCGAAGGCCGTGCCCTTGGGCGTGGCGGCACCGGTGATGTGATCCGCGTCATGAACCTGTCATCCCGCAGCACCGTCAGCGGCATTATGACCGACACCGGCGCCGTGCGCGTCGGCCCTACACCGTGAAGGATTTACCAATGCGCGCCGTCCCCCTGTTGCTTTGCCTTGCCGTTACCGCCTGTGGCCGCCTTGAACAGGTGGGTCGCGCACCCGAATTCAACCCGCTTGAAGACACCTATCAACATGCGGCCCTGTATTCGACGCCGTTGCCCGAAGATATCGCACCTGAAACGCCAACCGGCGCATCGTCGCTGTGGGGTGCTGGTCAGGATGCGTTGCTGAGCGACCGCCGTGCGAGCCAGCCGGGGGATATTCTGACCGTTGTGATCGAGATCGACGACTCCGCACAGTTTTCCAACACCAGCGGGCGGTCACGCACCGGGGCCGAACAATCTGGGTTTTCCGATCTGTTCGGTATTCCACAGCGTCTCGACTCCATCCTGCCAGAAGGTGCGAGCGCGGCGGAGGCTGTAAATACCGGGTCATCATCTACCTTCAACGGGCAGGGAACGACATCGCGCAATGAGGAGGTGACGCTGCGGGTGGCTGTGACAGTGGTGGATGAATTGCCCAATGGCGTGTTGCGGATTGAAGGCGTGCAAGAGGTGCGGGTGAATTTCGAAATGCGTGAATTGCTGATATCCGGCTATGTGCGGCCCATCGACATCTCGCGCCAGAACGAAATCACCTACGACAAGATCGCCGGTGCACAGATTTCCTATGGCGGGCGCGGCCAGATCACCGATGCGCAGCAGCCGCGCTATGGCCAACAAATCGTCGACATCCTGACTCCG
Organism: Rhodobacterales bacterium; assembly: GCA_031396505.1. Lineage (GTDB taxonomy): Bacteria > Pseudomonadota > Alphaproteobacteria > Rhodobacterales > Rhodobacteraceae > JAAFHS01. The sequence continues at coordinate 44,900 of JANNKX010000108.1, read as the reverse complement.
TTTTAAGGCAGCATCATGCGCAAAATCCTTCCCGTTCTGCTTGCAATTCTTGGTCTTGGTGCCGGGGTCGGCGGTGGCATCATGCTGCGCCCGGCCCCAATGGCAGAACCCGACATGGCCGACACGGCGCATGCCGACGCGCCGATGGATGGGGAACATGCCGAAGAAGACCCCGAAAATGCGCCGGAGTTTGTAAAGCTTAGCAACCAGTTCGTCATTCCGGTGCTGGAAGACGGGCGGATCGCGTCGATGGTGATCATGTCGATCAACCTTGAAGTGACCGCCGGGTCAACCGAAACGGTCTTCGCGATGGAGCCAAAGCTGCGTGACGGGTTTCTGCAAACGCTGTTTGATCATGCCAATGCCGGCGGGTTTCGCGGCAGCTTTACCGACAGCGCCAACATGGTGAACCTGCGGGCCGCCCTGATGGAGGTGGCAATGGCCACCTTGGGCGACAAGGTCAAGGATGTGCTGATTGTTGATATCGGGCGGCAGGATACCTGATCAGGTCTGCCGATTTTCCGCGGCGGCCAGCCTGCTGCGCAACCCCACCAAAACGCTGTTTCGGGCAAACACCAGGCGGGCCTCGGCCTCGGCTTGCATGACAGTGATGGAGGCTTGCGCCAGATGCAGGTTCAACTTCGACCTGTGTTGATCGGCCCAGGTCTGATAGCTGACTTCGGCGCGCTGTGCTGCGGCCAAGGGCAGGTCGGTTTCGGCAGGTGTCAGGTCAAGTGCGGCAATCCGGTCAAGGATTGACTGGCGTTTGGCTTGCGCCTGTCGCAAGGCCGCAAGCCTTTGATCAAGCGCCAGGGCACTGATGTCACCAAGGTTCTGAAGTTTTGCGCGCGTTGTCATGGGCGGCGCCAACTTTTGCGGGCCCGCGCGCGCATGGCTTCGGCAAAGCGGATTGCAGCCGCGACAGCCTTGAACTGTTCGGCGTGGATCGGCGTTCCGATCTCGACCGTCGCATGAATGGCGCGGGCAGTCGGGGGGTCACTGTGGATGGGCACCCCTGCTTCGGCCGCCTTTGCGCGGATGCGGGCGGCGACGTCATCCACACCTTTGGCCACGCAGATCGGCGCCGTACGCGCACCACGCTTCCACTTCAGGGCCACGGCATAGTGCGTCGGGTTCACGATAATCACATCAGCCCCTGCCACATCGGCCAACATCTGATTGGTGGCGATTTCCTGTGCGCGCTGGCGGCGTTTGCCTTTCAGGTGCGGGTCGCCTTCGGATTCTTTCATTTCGTCCATCAGGTCTTTGCGGGACATTCGGTTGCGTTTGATATGGCGAAATGACTGCCAAAAGAAATCCAGCCCCCCGACGAGGGCGAGGATCAACAGGGCGAGGATCAGAAATTCAGACAGCATTTGCAGCATCAGGACGGTAGACATGGCAGGCGTCAGGGCGAGGCTGTGCAAAATCGCTGGGGCGCGGGCGACGAGAAACCAGCCAATCAAAAGTGACACGACTGTCAGCTTGATCGCGCTTTTGCCAAATTCGATCAGCCCATCGAGGCCGAACTTCTGTTTTGCGGTAGCAAAGGGTGAAATGCGTGACAGTTTCGGCATCAGCTTGTCCGGACTGAACACAAATCCTTTGGTGGCAAACAGGACGGCCGCGACGGCGACACCGGGCACAAGGAATATCGGCAACAGTGGTGCGATCACAGCTTGCAGCGATTGCATCAGTACAGGCCTGCCGCCCTGTGCCATATTCGCAGCCAGCCGATCGGCCTGATCCAGAAAAACCATTGCTGCGGCCCCGGAGCGCATCATTGCCTGAGACCCTAAACTTATGTAAAAAATAACAAAACCCGCAACAGCCGCCGCCGTCAGCAAGTCTTGAGAGCGGGCGAATTCACCGCGCTGGCGGGCATCATCCAGACGTTTTTGCGTTGGGTCATGTTCCTTGTCGCCGTCGTCATCGTCGCCCCCGCTCATGGTTGCACGGCGAACGGAGCGCCAATATGCGCGTTCAACGCCTGCAGCCAGAACGCGATCAGAAAGGGTGATGCCACGGCAAGCAATGCAAGCCCCCCCAGGGTCAAAGCGGGGGCACCGACCATCGACACCGACAACTGCGGCATCGCCCGATTGATGAAGCCAAGGGCAACATTGTACAGCACGGACGCGATCACAAACGGCGCAGCGAGCGCAAACCCAAGCGAGAACGCCGCGGCAATCTGATCTGCGCCAAGTGTTACCACATCAGCCATTTGTGGCAACGCCCCGGCCGGAAGCGGGCCGTAGGAATAGATCAGCATCTCTGCAACCCGGATATGCAAGCCCGCGCTGACCGCTGCGGCAAGCCCCGTGATCACAAGGACATTGCCGATCGCAGGCTGCGGTTCAGGCCCGGCCCCACCGAACATCTGCGACAAGGTCGTCGCCTGTGCGGCGATGGCCCCCGCAATTTGCAGCGCATGGATGAACAGGCGCAGACCAAAGCCCATCAACAACCCGGCAATCACCTCGGTCAAGAAGGCAGTGACAGGAAACGGATCAACGGGCGGCAGGGCATCGGCAACGGCAGGTGTGACAATCACGCTAAAAGCCAACGCCAATGCCAGCTTGATCCGCTGCGGTACGGCCTGTTCCCCGAACGCGGGCAACAGCAGCAACATTGCACCGACACGCAAGAACACCATCAAGCCTTGCAGCGCACTCGCCCGTACAACGACCAACAGATCGTCCAGCAAGGGCAGGATTTCATTCATGCCGCGACCTGACCCACAATCGACGGGCGCGAATCGGCGCTCAGTTCATCATAAGACAAGACCGGCGTCGTCAGGCCCTTGGCCGCCAGAACTGTCCGCAGAAACCGACGGCGGAGTGTGGACGTGATGATGGCGGGAAACATTCCGGCCTCTGCCGTCCGGTTGATTTTGTCGACCAGCCCATTTGCAAGGCGGCTGAACTGTTCGGGGGGCAAGGCTACATCCCTGGTGCCGCGATCAGTGTCAAGTTGATGCATTGCAAATGTTTTTTCCCATTCTGGTGCCAACTGGATTAATGGCAGGGTACCATCGGGCCGCTGCACATCGGCCACAATCTGAAAGCCCAGTCTTTGGCGAACATGTTCACAGACTGCCTCGGGTGCGCCAAAATTGCGGGCCTCGGCCACCGCTTCAAGGATAAGTGGCAGATTGCGGATCGACACGCGTTCTTCCAACAACAGGCGCAGAACGGACAACAGCAGTTCGAACGGCACCTTGTCGGGGATCAGATCATCCAGCAGGCGGCGGTTGGCGGCAGCGCGGCCCGGATCAGACAGATTGACGAATTCATCCAGCAGGCGGCGCAACCCGCGCAGCGACAGCATTCGCGACAGATTGGCTTTGATCACCTCAAGCAAGTGGGTCGCCAGCACCTCGGCCGGAGAAACCACCGTCAATCCGGCGAGCGCCGCGCGTTCGTGATCATCGGGCGCGATCCAGCGCGCGGGCGCGCGATACACGGGTTCTTGCACATCAATGCCGTTGGGCGCATCCACGCCATCGGCCAACAGCACCATCACCCGGTCGGGCATCAGCCTGTCACGCACGCGTTCAACCCCTTGCAAGCGGATACGATAACTGCCCGGCGGCAGGGTCGCCTCGTCCGTGATGCGGATTTCGGGCAGGATGATCCCGAAATCCGTGGCCGCATAGGTCCGCATGTTATTGATCCGCGCATCAAGGCCAGTGGCAGGATCCAAGACCATGGCAACAAGATCGGGTGCGAATTCGATATGGATATCGTCGAAATCCAGCACATCGCCAATCGGGCGCAGGGGTGTCGGTGTTGTATTTGCGGCGTCAGTGTCGGCCGACACGACAGGTCGGCTGGCCGCCAGATATGCCGCCACGCCAAGAGCGACCGCGCCCAGCATGAATGGCAGGAACGGCATCCCCGGAACAATGGCAAACAGCCCCATCAACAGCGCAACCGTGGCAAGGGCCGCGGGATACCGGCTGAGCTGGGCGAAGAAGGACACATCTGCCGCCCCCTTGCCGCCACCCCGCGTCAGCAGCATCGCCGCCGCCACCGAAATGATGACGGCCGGAATCTGGCTGACAAGCCCTTCACCTACGGTGAGAATAGCGTATGTCTCAAAGGCTTGCCCAACCGGCATGTCATGCATCATGGTGCCGACAAGAATACCTACGACAATATTCAGCACCGTGATCAGCAGGCCGGCGATGGCATCGCCCTTCACGAACTTGGACGCGCCATCCAATGAGCCGAAAAAGTTGGTCTCGGCCAGTTCGCGTTCGCGCCGTTCGCGTGCCTCGGTGTGCGTGATGGCACCGGCGGACATGTCGGCGTCAATGGCGAGCTGCTTGCCGGGCATCCCATCCAGTGCAAAGCGTGCCCCGACCTCGGCCATGCGACCGGCACCCTTTGTGATGACAATGAAGTTGACGATCAGCAGGACGATAAAGATCACGATCCCCAGTACGACATTGCCGCCCATGATAAAGTCGGCAAAGCCTTCGATCACATGGCCAGCCGCATCAGTGCCGGTGTGGCCTTGCGAGATGATCAATTTGGTTGATGACACATTCAGCGACAGGCGAAGCATCAGCGACGCCAGAAGAATCGTCGGAAACGCAGAAAAATCCAGCGGCCGTTCGATAAACAGTGCCACGGTCAGCATCAGAATCGCGAGCGAAAAGGATATCGCAAGCCCGATGTCCAACATCCATGACGGCACCGGCAGCACCATCATCACGATCACGCCCATCAGTGCTACGGCAAGCAGGATAGTCGGCTGAAACACCGATCGCAGGGTCAGTTGGGACAGGTTCATTCGTCACCGCCAAATAACCTGCGACCGCGTGCGGACATCGGCACGAGCGAGCCGCCGCCGCCCGATTGACCGGCAATGAGCAGGGGAAACAGATTGGAGCGATCCTCTTGCCCACCAGGCACGATGGGCGTTGCGGGGACTTCGGATGCCGGATCAAGGTCTGCGTAAATCGCGGAGAAGCGGGCCAGATAGCGTTCTGCCAGATCGGGTGTGCCGGAGTGATAGGCGGCTGCGGCCTGGCCCCAATCGCCCGAGGTTGCGTATTTTTGCGCAAGATACCCTGCGGCATAGCGGGCGTTCTGAACGGGGTCGGCCATATCGGGCAGCGAAGCAAAGCCTTGCGCATGCCAACGATAGTTCAACTGAAAACAACCGACGTCAAAATTGGTGACGCCCGCGGATACCAGCGCGTCGATGTGATCCAGCATCTCGTCCTGCGTGGCAAACCAACGGCCTTCACCGGCCTGATTGATGGCCCAGGGCCATGGGCGCAGAGCCCCGCCAGATGCACGCCCGGTTTCTGTCCGCGTCAGGGCGCGCAACACAGCGGAGGGCACCCCGCTGCCCGCGGCCGCGGACGTGGCCGCAGCATCGCAAAGTGCGGCCGGATCGACGGATGCAAACGCGGGACTGGCAAAGGTTATCAGCAGTGCGAATGTCGATAGTTTACGGCCTGCATTCATGGGTTTCACCCGTTGGCGCACCACGTGTTGCGGCCGCTTTCTGTAAGAAACCTACGGCCCGAATCTTTCGAATTCGTAAGGAAACAGACGGATTAGGGCGTGCAATGTCAGATGGCTTCAGCCGATCGGATACAACACGCAACATTCGCGGGCGATCTGCTAGCCGCCCGGCGAACCCGTTGATTGCAACAGGCCCTGGATCAAGTCACGGGTCATTTTGCTGCCTTCTACAAGGCGCGTCGCCTCGGCCAAGGGTGGCTCTGTGACCGCGGTCTTGGGGGAGACGACTTGCGCAGCAAGGTCTTTCCACGAATCGCCTTCGGCCGTGGCAATGGCAGACCAGTCTTGCTGCCAACGTCTTGCGCGGGTTGCTTCATCGGGAAGACTGCTGTCTGCAACCGGTTCTGCACTTGCTGCTGCGGCAGACGATCCTTGCGCTGTTTGAATGGGTTCATCCGCATGTCTTATGCTGTCGCCGGTGATTGGCAGCATTAATGCGCGATCATGCCATGACTTCGCCGCATCCGGAAAACCGAGTACTTTCAATCGCTGCGAAATCACTGTGGCAGCCGAATTGGACAGGCCGGTGTCAGGCACCACGAAGGCGAATTGAAGCAACTGATCGTCGGTTCCACGCTTTGCCAGCACATCCCAGACCACTGACGGAACCTGATCGCCACCTCGTGAAAAGACAGGCGCAAACTGACCTGATCCGATCAGGGCAAGTTGCTGCGCGGCATCAAGTTTGGCGGCAAGTGGGGAACCAGCATTTTCGTCAATCATCGCTGCGAGGGCAACTGCAACAGAGGGGTCAACAGGCTCACCCGCCGCAATACGCGCCTTGACCAGGGCAATCATCGCCTCGGGTGCGGCGACACCACCTTCCTTCAAGGCGGCATTGGCGTCCGCAATCGCCGCGTCAATGGTACCGTTATGAAGATTCAAATCAGACTCTGCCAGCAGGATCCGGGCATCGGGCGCTGTGACGCCGCGCGCCATGGCGTCAACGATGCCCTGAACTGCGGCGGGCTGATCGAGCGTCAGCAGGCGTTCGGCGATCTGTGGACCCAGCGTAAGGCGCAAATGGCGCGGCAGAGCCGAGAAAGTACGCTGCAAAGCGGCGACATTCGGCATTTCAGGTGCATCGGGTGGCGTCGAAAGCAGGGCCCAAAGGGCGGCCGCACTGTCGCAGTGCGCCATGCCGTCAAAAGCATTGACCGCGACGGTCTGCGTATCGACAATCTGCGCCATGGCGGACCACAGCCGCGCATCGGCATCATCCGGCGGCATGGCAGCAAGCAGTGCCGTCGCCTCGGCGCCGAAGCCCAGAAAGATGTAAAGCCGCGTCTGCGCCGAAACGGCGGCGCCATCGGGATGATCAAATTCGCCGACAAGGCCGTGCCGCGCGCGCGCAAGCTGCCCTGGCACGTCGGTCACCTGCCCCCATTCCGCGATTTTCAACCTGTCGTCGGTGATGCAAGCTTCGCCATCGGGTTGCATCATGGCGGCACTTGGGCCCTGACTTGCCACCCGCATGCCCGCGATATCGGTCAGGCGCAGTTGGCTGTCCTCTGGCAAAGATTGTTGAGAATCCTGTGTGTTGGTGCGTTCAGGCACGGCAAGATCAACCACACCGCGCGCAGCCCCTTCGGCCATTTGTTCGACGAGGGCCTGCTGCAGTTCGGTGAAATCTTCCTCTGGTAGTATTGGAAGAACAGGCGTCACGTTCCCACCAGTTTGGGCCAGCCAGTCATAACCCGGCGCATCTGCTGCCGGGGGCAAATCTTCGCGCGGGCGCGGTGTGGCCCTGGTTTGCAAAGGGGGGAGCGGAGCGCCCGCCAGCGTCAACTCGAACGACGATGTCGCAGGGGCAGGTCCATCGCGTATATCAATCACAATGGTCTGCGCATCCAGACTGAACGGTATGGCGTGGCAGTCGCATTGAACATTCAGCTGCAGATTGCCAGACCGGGGGTCGGTAAAGATGCCAGAAAGTCGATCGCGCGGGATCAGATCAAACACCTTTGAGACGTCATAGCGCAGGTCAGTCTGGGCAATCAGCAGCTCGTATCCCGTCGCTGTCCGCCCCAACTGCCAGTCGCTTGCCACCGGCAGTGTCAGGACAAGGCGCGAAAACGTATCATGCTCTCCCGATACGATTGTAACGGTACTGGCCTGCGCCAGTGGTGCATACAGCAGCAGCAAAAGGGCAACGAGCCACTTCATGCGGCATCCTGTTTCAAAGCACGCAGCGATTCTTCAATCTCGCCAAAGGTTGGACGGACGTGGTGCGGGGTATTCTGACGTCCAACCTCGATGCAGATGTTCGGTGGGTGGCGGTGCAGGTTGGCAACCAGCACTTCACGGATCAAATGGAAAAAATGGTTGTCCTCATCAATGACGGCTTTGATCCGGGCCGAAAACGGGCCGACGATGCCATAGGCGAGGAAAACGCCGAGAAATGTCCCCACCAAGGCGCCGCCGATCATCTTGCCCAGAATTTCTGGCGGTTGATCAATGGACGCCATGGTCTTGATCACACCCAGAACGGCGGCAACGATTCCCAAGGCTGGCAATGCGTCGGCCATGGACTGCAGGGCGTGGGCAGAATGCTGGCTGTGGTGTTCGGCCGCCTCCATCCGTTTGTCGATGACTTCTTCAACCTGATGGGGATCATCATAGTTCATCGATGCAGCGCGCAGCGTATCGCAGATCAGCTCGACGGCGTCATGGTCATGCTGAATTTTCGGATAGCGGCTAAAAATGGCGGAGCCTTCGGGATTTTCAACATGTTCTTCCAATGCAACAGGACTGGACCTTGCGACGCGCACCAGTTCGAACAAGAGGCAAAGCATGTCGCGATAATCGCCGGGTTTCCATTTCGGCCCTTTGAAAACCTTGCCCATGTCGCGCAGTGTCAGTTTCAGTGTTGCGAGGTCGTTCGACAAAACGAATGCCCCGACAGCCGCGCCACCGATCATGATCATCTCAAACGGCAGGGCCTTGAGGATGATGCCCATCTTGCCCCCGGCCAGCACGTAGCCGCCGAAAACCGTGATAAAGATTACTGCGATACCGATCAGGGCGAACATCTTTTTTCCTTGCTTGGTCTGTGCCTGTCCGTTGTCGCAGGCGCGCGTTAAGAAACCCTCACTCGGTGGGGGCCTCACTGTTGCGACCTGCAAGTTGCAGACTGATTTGGTATGCCATGTCGGGCGTCAGACCCGACATCACGGCGGCGGCGGCCTGTGGTTGCATGCGGCCAAGGAAGCCTGCCGCAAATTCGGGGGCCATTGCCTCGAACAGGGCAGCGGCATCCTTGGGTTTCATCGTCTCGTATACGGTCGTCAGGCGGGCAAGGTCCTGTTCGGCGGCCTGGTCCGCGATGGCCACTGTGGCAGCAAGGGCCACTTCGGCGGCCTGCAGATCGCCAAGCTGCGCCTCAATCGCAGCCTCGGCCAGTGCAAGCGCCGCGACACGGTCTTTCAGGGCCGCCTCGCGCAGGGTCATTTCCGCCTCGCGCGCCGTCAACGCCTCGGCCAGGGCTGCGGGCATTTCGGTGCAGAGGGCGGATTCGGCGGAGAGTTCGGGTTCTGCCACCTCATTTGCCAAAGCGGTGCCTACGCCCGACCCCAGCCGTAGCGCGCCGGATGACGCAAACAGCAGGGCCAGAATCACCAGCGTGCTGCGTCCGCTTTTTGACCGCGCGTTCATTCTGCGGCCTCGGCATAGTCGCGCGCAGGCCTGCGACGAACAAATCTTAGCTTCTTTTCCGCCTCACTTTCTGCGTCGGCTTGTGCATCAGGGGCGCGCGACGGTTCCGGCAGATCATGCAAGGATGCCATCAAAAGTTCCAACCGACGCGCGGCAGATTCGGCCCGCATCGCCAGTTCATCCAAGCTGGATACCGATCCCGTCGCCGATGATCTTGCCGCCTCAAGCGCGCGGGTCATGTCGTCCACCTGCGCGGACAGCACTGCGATTGCACCGCCCATTCCGGTTTCCAGCGTGGTGAATTTTTTCAAACGCAGACCCAGAATATAGCAATACAACCCGGCCCCAAACGCACCAGCCGTCAAAAGGACATCCGCAATCAGTTCCATCTTGGCCCTCGTCTAATTCAGTACAAATTCGGTGATGAGAAGATCGCGCACGCGGCCTTCGCCGGTGACAATCTGAATGCGGCGCAGCAGTTGCGCGCGGACGCGCACCATGGCCGCATTGCCTTCCAGCGCCGCCGGGTCAACCGCGCTCAGATAGCTGTTCAGGACATCAAGAATGCGTGGCAGCAACAGCGTTACCTCGGCAGAGTGGCTGGTTTCGACCTCAAGCTGCGATGTGAATTTCAGGTGACGATTATCGGCCGCGTTCCCGAGCGACACGACAATCGGATCAATCGGCACGAAGGCAATGTCGGGCATTGCCGCCATATCTTCGGCATGCGCGGGTGCGGCTTGCGCTCCAAGGATCATCCCTGAATACGTCGCATAAAAGCTGCCGCCACCCAGAATCACGGCCAGAACAAGACCGATCAGAACCGGCAGTTTTGACTTTTTCTTTGGCGGCGCATCTTCGCCTGCAATGACATCTGACACCTTCGACTCCTGTCCCTTGGCCTCTGCATTTAGACGCATTGTCACTAACCGATTGTTAAGGCGGTTCATTCAAAGCTGCGACATCAGGGCAGAACGCCTTGGAAGGGAAATTGTCGTGCAGAACCTGCTTTCACTATGGTCAGCCCTGTCAATGCAAAGACGAATCATCGTGATCGGCGCGACGGTTGCCATGTTCATGGCCGTGCTTGCCCTTGGACGCATGGGGTCGCAGCCCAACATGACACTGCTGTATGCCGGATTGGACGGGCGGACCGCCGGTGATGTTATCACCGCACTTGATCAACAAGGCACGATGTATGAGGTGCGCGGAACCGCAATCTATGTGAACGAACAACAACGTGACGGTCTGCGCATGACGCTGGCAGGCCAGGGTTTACCGGCGGCGGGCAGTGTCGGCTATGAACTTCTGGATGGTATGTCCGGTTTCGGGACCACGTCGCAGATGTTTGATGCCGCTTACTGGCGGGCGAGAGAGGGCGAGCTTGCCCGCACGATCCTGTCAAACCCCCAGATCCGGGCGGCGCGGGTGCATATCGCAGCAGCGCCCGATGCCCCGTTTCAACCAGATCAGCATCCGACTGCCAGTGTTACCGTCACAAGCGCTGGTGGATCGCTTGGCCCTGATCAGGGCCGTGCCTTGCGGCATCTGGTGGCCGCCGCAGTGCCAGGATTATTGCCCAAAGACGTGGCCTTGATCGATTCAATGTCGGGCCTGATCGCATTTGATGAGGACGATCCCCTGATGGGGCAAGACCCGAATGACCGGGCGGCAGTGTTGCGCAACAATCTGCAACGGCTGCTGGAAGCGCGGGTGGGACCCGGACGCGCGATTGTTGAGGTTTCGGTGGATGTTGTGACGGAAAGCGAGGCGATTACCGAACGTGTGTTCGATCCGCAGGGACGGGTGGCAATTTCGTCGGAAACCACGGAAATCACGGGATCATCCGGCCAATCCGCGGGGCAGGTGACGGTGGCATCAAATTTGCCCGACGGGGATGCGGGTGGCGGCCCTGCAGAGCAAAGCCAGTCCGCCGAAACGCGTGAACGCGTCAACTATGAGATATCCGAAACCCAGAGAGAGATTCTGCGCAGCCCCGGAGCAACCCGCAAACTGAGCGTGGCGGTGCTGGTGGATATGGCAACGGTGACGGCGGCCGACGGCACGCAAACGACTGAACCCCGCAGTGAAGAGGAGCTCGCGATCCTGCGCGAACTGGTGGCATCTGCTATGGGTCTGGATGAGGCGCGCGGCGATGTGCTGACGTTGCGGTCGCTGGCGTTTCAACCGGTTGTGCCTGACGCCGCGCTGCTGGAGGCGGCACCTGTCGCATGGATGACGCCGATGGATATCATGAAGATGACCCAGGTTGCCGTTCTGGCAGTGGTTGCATTGATCCTTGGACTGTTTGTCGTCCGTCCGATCCTTGCACCGACCGCCGCGCGCCGCGCGCAGCTGCAGGCAGACGCACAGCCCTTGGCGCTGCCGCCAGCGCAAGGCGCGGGCTATGGCGGCAATGGCGCACTGACTGGCGAAATTCAGGACGACTTCGGTGCGATACCTTTCAGAGCCGGAGGCCTGACCAGCCTTGCGGAGGAAGATGAACTTCCGCTTGACCCGGTCAGCCGCCTGCGCCGCCTGATCGAGGAACGGCAAACGGAGTCAATCGAGATCCTGCGCGGCTGGATGGAGAAGGAAGAGGAAAAGACATGATGTCACGTGTGCAACTTGAGGTTTTTCACCTCGCATCGGCGCTGCCTGCTTCGGACATCGTGGTGCTTGGCAAGATGGAGCTGGAAGAAACCCGCCTGTCAGCTTTTGACAAGGGCTATGCTGCGGGCTGGGAGGATGCGCAAACGGCGCTGACCAGCGATCGATCGCGCATGGAGGCCGACATCGGCCGAAATCTGCAGGCGCTTGGTTTTACCTTTCAAGAGGCGCGGATGCATCTTTTACGGGGGTTGCGCCCGTTGCTGTCGGCGATGATGGGGCGCTTGCTGCCTGAACTGGCACGCGAAACGCTTGGCGAACTGATCCTTGATGTTCTGATGCCACGCGCCGAAGTGACGCTGGACGCACCTGTCACAATTGTCATCCATCCGCGCGCGCGCCCGTTCCTGACAGGGTTGCTTGAACAGGCAAGGGGCCTGCCGCTGACGTTGGTGGATGACGTCGGCATCGGGCAGGGGCAGGTGTTTCTGCGCTTTCAGTCAGGGGAAGAAACCCTCATCGACCTTGATCGCGCAATCGCCCAAATCATGACCGCTGTCCGCGATTTCTTTGCCCAAACAGATGAGGAGCGCGCTTATGGATGACCCGCAGAACCCTTTTGCGCTGGTACCGATCGAGATTACGATTTCCGTTGGAAAGGCGCGACCGTTGATCGCGGATCTGATGAAACTTGGCCGCGATGCGATCTTGCCACTGGATCGGCGCGTGGATGATCCGGTGGAACTGTATGTCGGTGACCGTCTGATTGCGCGGGGTGAGTTGCAGGAGCTTTCGGGTGACCAGGAGGGCCAGCTTGCCGTGCGCCTGACCGAGGTGGCAAACCTGCGGGGCGGGTTGTGACATTGCGGCTGCTGATCGGTATGCTGTTGTTGATGGCCGGACCCGCCGGGGCACAGGATTTACCGATCGACCTTGGGCCGAATGGCGAACTGGCGGGGCGGTCGGTACAGTTGCTGTTGCTGATAACCGTGCTCAGCATCGTGCCGGGACTTGCCGTCATGGTCACGTGCTTTCCGTTTATCGTGACGGTGCTGTCGATCTTGCGGCAGGCGATTGGACTGCAGCAGGCTCCGCCGAACATGCTCATCGTCAGCCTTGCGTTGTTTCTGACATGGTTTGTGATGGACCCGGTTCTGACCGAGGCCTGGATCAAGGGGCTGGAGCCGCTTTCGCAGGGGACGGTCGATCTGCCCACGGCGTTTCAGGCCACGATGGCGCCTTTTCGCGTGTTCATGGCGGCACGCGTTGACCCCGATACCTTCGCCGCGATGCAGGCCCTGCGGCCCGGCGAGGTGCTGCCACCGGGCCAGGCAGGGCTGTCGCTGCTGGTGCCGTCTTTTCTGCTGAGCGAAATTCAACGGGCGTTCGAGATTGGGTTTCTGATCTTTCTGCCGTTCCTGATCATTGATCTGGTGGTTGCAGCCGTGCTGATGTCGATGGGGATGATGATGGTGCCGCCGGCGATTGTGTCACTGCCATTCAAGCTTGCATTCTTCGTCGTGGCGGATGGTTGGGCGTTGATTTCAGGCGCTTTGGTCCGAAGCTATTTTTAGGCCGCTCGATACGCGTTCATTTGCCTGATCGAAACACATGAAATGCCAAGTTTATGGTGCAGGAACCTGCACAACGATGCCGTCAAGATCGGGCGCCATCCTGATTTGACATGATAGGCGCGATGTCGGCCTGCGTTCGGCTTCCGTGGCATCGAGCATCGCATCTTCAAAATCACACGCGGTGCCCGTCTGCGTCAGCCAGGCCGCATCGACGCAGACATGGCAGGTGGCACAAGCGAGGTTGCCTCCGCAATCGCCAGTGACATGCGGAATGCCAAGCGTAACCGCCGCCTCCATCAGCGACTGGCCCTCCGTCACATCAGCGGTCACCGCACGCCCGTCAGGCAGGTTCCATGTGGCTTTCATCAGATGTACCAGATGTAGAAATCACGCAACGCGTCGCCTTCAAGACCTGCAGTCTTCTCCACCTCGGCCCGTTTCATGAAGATGTGGTTATCCACCAACCCCTGCCCCACCGCCGCACTCAACACCGTATCCGCCGCCAGATCGTCCAGCGCTTCCGTCAGGCTGGCGGCCACGCCATGCGGTGCATCGTTGCTGGTGAACCCATCCCCGGTTTCCATCGCCTGCAACGGATACTTCCCCGCAAACCCCAGCAATGCCGCCTGCAAAATCGTGGCCACGGTCGTATAGGGATTGGCCGCCGCATCCGGCATCCGGTGTTCCAATCGCGCCTTCTTGCCGCCCTCAGCCGACAGGCGCACCGTCACATTGCGATTGTCCCCGCCCCAGTTGCACCAGTACCCCGACAAGGACGCCGGTTGCAGCCGCGCGTAAGACAGCGCGTTCGGTGCCACCAACCCCGCAATCGCCTTGTGATGCCGCATCCACCCCGCGATGCAGCCGCGTACCAGATCGTTCATCGTCACCGGATCGCCCCGGTCGCCACTGGCGAGCGCGTTATGGTCACGTTTGTCGGCAAAAGACAGGTTCACGTGCAGCCCCGAACCGCCCTTGCCCGCAATCGGTTTCGGCAGGAACGACAGCAAAATGCCATGATCCCACGCCACCTCGCGCGCCATCTGCCGGAACAGGACCACCGTATCCACATGCTCCACCGCGCGGTCGAACGTCAGCGTGAATTCAAACTGCGGCGTGTCATACTCGGCGGTAATCAGGTCAAGCGGCAGCCCGATCTTATGCGCTTTGTTCCAGATCGCATCGGTAAAGCGCTTGGGATCGGTAAAATTACCCGTGCCGTAAACCACCCCGCCCGCATTGTCATAGGGCATGATCGCCCCATCCGGATTCCGCACGAAAGCAAATGCCTCCAGCTCGATCCCGACTTTCGGCGAAAGGCCGTGCTTTTCCCAAGCCGCCACCGCCCGTTTCAGCGCGCCGCGCGGGCACATCGGAAGAGGGGTGCCGTCAGCCTGATAGAGATCGCCCAGCACGACACGCGTGTCAGATTCCCACCCTTGCCGGATTTCGTCACCCTTCCAGCGCAGTGCCATATCGGGAATGCCGTCCAGGCATTTCGTGCCCGGTGCCTCCAGCAGCAAATCCTTGTCGTAATGCACGCTAAAGGTGGGTTGGGCAAAACGGCTTTCATCGTCGCGCATCTTGGCGGCGGGCAGGTATTTGCCCCGCATGATCGACAGGTGGTCACAAAACATCGCGCGCAGGCGGTCTGGCATGGTTGCCCCCCTATTTCCGCAGATCGAGGCGGTCTCTTGTCTTGGTTTGCAGCCAATCTGAAGAAGATCGGCTGCAAACCGCTTCAGGCCATGGTCACGGTCACAGGCAGTTCCTTGATCCCGCCCACGAAATTCGAACGCAGGAATTTCTGTTCCCCCGCAGGTTCAATCGCCGTGATGCGTTTGGCAAGCTCTTCGAACAACACCCGCACCTCCAGCCGCGCGAGCCACATGCCAAGGCAGACATGCGGGCCGCCCTGACCGAACGAAAGATGTCGGTTCGGGATGCGGGCGAAATCCACCGAAAAAGGCTCTGAAAAGGCGAAATTGTCACGATTCCCGCTAACGAACCAGTACAACACCTTGTCACCCGCGCGCACCGTTTTGCCGTGCAAGTCGAAATCGCGGGTCGCGGTGCGGCGGAAATAAAGGGCGGGCGTGGCCCAGCGGATCACCTCATCCGCCATCGTTTCCCAAACAGCACCCGATTGCAGTTGCGCCAGCAGCTCGGGTTGATGCGCGAGCGCCTGAATGCCCGCCGCGATGGAATAGCGCGTGGTGTCATTTCCAGCCGCCACCACAAGGCAAAAGAAATTCCGGAATTCCGTGTCTGAAATCACCGATCCATCCGGCCCCGGTTGCAGGATCATGTGCAAAACGCTCGATGTATCGCCACTCGCCGCCTTTCGCGCCATCAGATCGCGAGCATAGACATACAGATCGGCACCTGCGGGCGAATTGAACGGCATCATGCGGAATTCATCCGTGGTCATCCGGTCGAGCACGTGGGTGGTGAAATCAGGGTCGGTATTGGCGATCAGTGCATCGCCCTTTTCCACCAGCCAAGGCAGGTCTTCGTCTGGCGTGCCGATGATCTGCCCCAACATCCGCATCGGCAGTTGCCGCGCGATATCCTTGGTCGCATCAAAGGTGCCGCGGGGGAGCACCGCATCTAGAATATCGACACAAATGCGGCGAATCTGATCTTCAAACGCCGCAACAACCGGTTTTGAAAACGCCTTTGCCACCTTGATGCGGGTCATCATATGGTCGGGCGCATCGGTTTCCTGAAACGTGCGCCGGGCGAGGTATTCCTCATGACTCTGGTCTTCCATCCGAATTCCGCGCGCTGAGGACAAAAGATCAGGCTGGCCATTCAATGTAAGAATGTCGGCGTGGCGGGTCACAGACCAGAAGGGCAGGCCCGCGTTCCATTCCGTCCAATGCAGCGGATCATCGCGGCGCAGGCGGGCAAAGGTGTTATGTGGTGCGCCTTTCGCAAACGAGTCATGGCTGGTCAGGTCCGCATGGCCGTCATCAGTGGGGTGCCAGACTGTCATTGCCGTCCTCTGTGTTATGTGTATATTTAAAAAATACATCTTTATACAAAGCAAGCAAAAGATGCATCTGGGCCTTTTGATCACCAACACAGATGACAGCACCTTTGCCGCGTCGCATCCGCGGGATGCGGAAAAATTTGCCACATTGATCGCATCAGTGCGCCCCGATTGGCGCGTGACGGCGTTTGATCTGCCACATGGAGAGTTCCCTGAACGCCGCTTTGACGGCTGGATCATCGGTGGCAGCCCGGCATCGGTACATGATGACGCGCTATGGATTGCGCGCGTGATGGACCTGATCCCAGAGATCGTTGCGCGGGGTGAACCGCTTTTTGGCGCGTGCTTTGGGCATCAGGCGATTGCCATGGCGCTTGGCGGGCGTGTGACGCGCAATCCGGGGGGCTGGATGCTTGGGCTGACCGAGATGACGTTTACCGACAATCCGTGGGTGCCGGCCGGGCCGATCGCGCAATACGCCGCGCATCTGGAACAGGTCACACAGTTGCCGCATGGGGCAAAGGTACTTGCAATCAGTGATCATTGCCCGGTCGCGAGCTTTGCGATTGGGGATCATGTGTTCACCACGCAGTATCACCCGGAAATGAGCCATGGCTTTATCATGGCGTTGGTCGATGCAATCGGACCAAAACTGCCCGAGGGCATCGCCGAGGCCGCACGAGTGTCGCTTAAAGACCGAGCTTATACTGCTGATTTTGCCGAAGGCATCGCAAGATTTTTCGAGGGCACTATCCGAGCACAGCCAGCAGATCCATCGCCGTCACCTGATCGAACTGCACATGACGCTGCATCAATGCCTCTGCCTCTGCAGAATCGCGGCCCAGGATCAAGGAGGCAATAGCACGGTGTTCGCGGGCCGACGCCGCGATCATTCCGGCATATCGGTAACGCGCCCGATAGTACGCAAGCAGCTTGCGCGCGTTGGTCTTGATCATGTCAGTCAGGAAAGGATTGCCTCCCGCGATGGCCACGGTTTCGTGGAATCGCAGGTTCAACTGGTAATAGTCATCGGGATCAAGGTCGCCCTTTTGTGTCGCATGGTTCTCGCACGCGGCCACCACGGCCTCCAACGCCGCTGCACCGGTCACCGACAGACGCCGTGCTGCCAGACCTGCGGCCTGCCCTTCCAGACGTGCGTGCACCTCAAGGATGGCCAGAAACTCTTCCAGTGTCGGGCGAAACACCACCGCACCCTTGCGGGGCAAGCGGCGCAACAAACCCATCGCCTCCAGTTGCAACAGCGCTTCGCGCACGGGGGTGCGCGACACCGTGAATTCGGCCACAAGAGCCGCCTCGTCAATCACATCGCCGGGGTTCAGTCGACCCATGTCGATCCATGATAACAGTGTCGAAAGGAGTGTGTCAGGTTGCGCGGCCATTTGCCGATCAAACGCCGCATCATGCGCATGATCAAGCCAAAGCTGGCGGACACGGCATAGAAATGCGCGAGACATTCTGTATGCCCGGCGCAAGTGCCCACTAAGGGTGGTGGAAACTTGCCGATTGAACTGTGGCATTTTTCACAACAAAAGCAGCATTGTGGCGCGACTGTGGCCAAAATTTTGCAGAATGCAGGCGATGATGAAAAGCAACCACTAGAAATTGAGCAAGAAATCTCTTACCCCTAATGTCAATGGCCCAAATCAGGGCTGAAAAATGAGCTGGATAACAAAATCCAGCATTTGAGGCGGAGTAGATCATGGTGCAGGCGATTGATTTCGCCGTTCGCGATTCAGCGGGCGGTTTGGTACGTGGTGCTGTCGGCGGTGATACGGGCAGCAATTTCATTCAGATGGGATCGGGCGACGAAATCTCGCTCAACCTGTCCCGCAACAGCGTGGTTGCCTATGAACGGGCGGGCGGCGATCTTTTGATCACGCTTACCGATGGCAGCACGGTCAAACTGGCGGGCTTTTTTGCCGGTGCGGAACAGAACCTGCTGTATCTGTCGACCAATGGCGAGGTGATCGCGGTTGATCTGACGGGCGGCGAAGGAACCCAGTTTGCAAGCTATGGCGCGACCGACAGCTGGGATAAGTACAGCGTTCTTGACGATCTGCGCTTTGTAGACGGTGACAACTTCGCCCAAGCTGTCGCTGTCAGCGACGAACCCGCGGGGCAGGGCTTGTTCATTCCGGGTCTGCTGGGTGGGGGTCTTGGCGCGGGCGGCATTGGCGCGGGTCTGATCGGTGGCGGGCTGCTGCTGGGTGGCGGCGATGGCGATGGCGGCGGCGGTGGCCGCCCCCAGCCCACGGTCGACAATCCAGGCCGGACAGAAACAATCACAAGCAATACTGTCGACCGTGACCTTGATATCACCGGTACGGGCGTGGTAGGCGATGCGGTTGTCGTTACCGTTGGCAACCAGACGCAAACCACGACGATCCGGCCCGATGGCACATGGGGCGTGACCTTTCCCGGTACCAGTCTGCCGCCAGATGGAAATTACGACTCTGATGTCGTCGTCACGCCGCCGGGTGGTACACCGATTCCGTTGGATGGCCCGAACTATGTCATCGATCTGACACCGCCCCCCGTCAGCCTGACGCAAGGGTTTGAGAGCAATGGCGACGTCGAAAACCTTGCTGAACATGCCAACGGCGTCACGCTGACAGGCACGTCCGAGGCAGGTGCAACCCTCAGCGTTACGATCAACAACATCGTCAAAACCGTCACTGTGGGCACCTCCGGAACGTGGTCTGTCAACTACACGACCACGGAACTGCCGGGCGGCGAATATACCGTTCCCGCCGTGATCCGCGCGACAGACCCACTGGGCAACGTGACGATTGTCAATGACCGCGTGGTCATCGACACCATTCCCAACACCATCGCATTCGATCCTGTGACGGCAGATAACACGGTAAACGGCGCCGAAAATACGGCGGGTTTCACCATCAGCGGCATGGGCACGGCAGGTTCGACGATCAGCATGACGCTGCAGAGCATCACGCGCACGGTTACGGTCGGCGGCGATGGAAAATGGTCGCTGAACTGGGCGGCGGGTTCGCTAACCGGCGGCGAATATGATGCGACGATCAATGCAACATCAACCGATGCCGCAGGCAATATTCGTACAGCAACCCATGTAATGCGGGTTGATACCACAACATCCGTGGCTTTTGCGTCGGCCCCTGTAGAAACCGACAACACCGTGAACGCGACGGAACGCGCCGATGGCGTGACTTTGACAGGCACGGCACAGCCGGGCGCAACGGTTTCGGTGACCTGGAATGGGCAGACCATGCCCGCGGCAGTCGCGACAAATGGGACATGGACGGTCAACTTTGCCGCCGATGGCCTGCCAACCAGCATGCTGCCGATGGCGACGACGGCCACTGTCACGGCCCGCGATGCTGCAGGCAACACTGCGACAGACACCCGTACCATCACCATCGACACTGGCACCGATGTCACTATCGGCAGCAGCCAGTTCGGTGGCGACAACATCGAATCCGGATCCGAGGCCGCAAATGGCATCGTCCTGACTGGTACCGCCGAGGCGGGTGCAAGGGTGGCCGTCACCTTTGACGGCATCACCCGCACCGTCACCGCAGACGGAAACGGTAACTGGACGGCAAGCTGGACCGCAGGCGAAGTGCGGCCCGGTCAGTACGATATGACCGTTACGGTCACCGCAACCGATCTTGCCGGCAACACCGACACCGCCAGCCACCAGGTGCGTGTCGACACGGTCGTGCAGCCCTTCACCTCCAACATTGTGCCGACCGGGGCCGATACGGTCGTCAACAAGGTCGAGGCAGACGCTGGCCTGACTGTGACGGGCACGGTCGAGGCGGGTTCAACCGTTATGGTCAAACTTGCCAACGGCACCAGCATCGCGGCAACCGTGAACGGGACCACATGGTCAGCCGTCATCCCTGCGAACCAGATCCCCGCAGGCGAAAGTACGGTTCCGATGACGGCCACGGCTACGGATGCGGTCGGCAACACATCGATCCTGACCCAACAGGTGCAAATCGACACAGTGGTGCGCAACTTTGCCCGCACGGGTGGCACCATCGGTGGCGACGGCGTCCTGAACGCGCTCGAAGTCGCGTCTGGCCTGACACTGCAAGGCACGGTAGAGCCGAATTCTTCGGTGGTGGTTCGCCTCGCCAACGGTTCCAGCCACACAGTGCAGGCCGGCGCAAACGGCCTGTGGTCAGCAACCTTTGCGGTCGGCGAATTGCCGACAGGTGAGGTCAGCACCACGGCAACCATCACGGCCATTGACCGTGCCGGAAACACCGCCGTTATCACCGAAACATTCGCGGTTGATACCGTGGCACCGGGCGCACCTGACGTCATCACCTTTGACCGGGATGTCCGCCCGGCATCAAGCGGCGTGCGTGGTGTGGGCGTAACCAGCAGTGATGATGACTTGACCTTTTTCAAGGTTGGCGCATCCGGTTCCGCGACGGCCATGGCTGCAACGGAGTCCATAGATCCGGACAACAAGCCGGGCGAGACAAACTATTCCTTCGGCACCAACCGCGTGCCGGACGGCACTTATCTTGTCATCAACACCGAAGATACCGCAGGAAACGAATCCAGCACGCTGTTCATCGTAAACAACACCAGTTCCAGCACGGTTGATCTGAACCGAACCGGTTTGCAGGGGTTTGACTTCAGCACGATTGATCTGACGGTTGCGCCACAAGCCAGCCTGACCATCACCGACGCGCAAATCCGCAGTCTGACGGGGGCCGACAAGACCCTGACGATTGCAGGTGGTGCGGATGACACCGTGACGATGACGGGGGCGAACGACACCGGCAACAACGTCACGATCGACGGTCAGACCTACAGCGTCTACACGCTGGGCAATATGGGTGCGACCGTCCTGCTGGACGACGATATCCAGCGAGTCGTCTGATCGGAGGCTGGGGCAATGCCCTTGCTTGCAAAACACCATCCGGGATGGGGGCCACGGCACCCCCTTCCCGCCGCCATTGCGGCCCTGACTTTGTTGTCAGGCTGCATTGGTGACCCGCAAGCCGCGAGGCTGGGTATCGGACAAGGCTTGGGGCCAAATGATACGCCGCAGCCAGGCTCATTTACCGAACAGGGCGTCGTCACCTCCGGCCTCATCGACAGCTTGCGCAGTCGCCGCAGCGTCATCGAAGGCAACGGCCCCTTTACCGCCGTCGCCGATAGCGTGATTGCGGCCAGCGCGGGGACTGCCGTTGCCGAGTTGCGTATTGCACGCCTTCGGGCCGAAGCGCGTTCCAAGAACTGGCTGCCGT
The DNA here is from genome assembly GCA_031396505.1 of Rhodobacterales bacterium. Lineage (GTDB taxonomy): Bacteria > Pseudomonadota > Alphaproteobacteria > Rhodobacterales > Rhodobacteraceae > JAAFHS01. The sequence goes on along the minus strand of JANNKX010000108.1, from coordinate 23,254 downwards.
CCATAGGGCCTGCGGTCAATCTTGCCTCGCTGGGTTCGGTGCTGGCGTCGATGGTTCTGGAACAGACGATTTTTGACAATGGTCGCAACAAGGCAGAACGCGATTTTGCCGCCGCTGATGTTGAAGTGGCCGCCGTCGTCTTGGCGCAGGACATGAATGACCGGGTCTATGAAGGCCTTTCTTACTATATCGAAAGTGAACTTGCCCGCGAACAAAGTGCTGTGGCCGGGGCGGCCGTTGACCGTTTGCGCGAATATGATCGCGTCGTGGGGGTGCGTACGGCAGGTGGCCTATCCGACCGATCAGAGGCACAGATTATCCGGCAGAAACTGACCGAGATGCAATCGACCTTCGCGTCAGATCAGGCAGCGGTGAACGCGGCCCTTGCCAGCCTGAACGCGATTTCCGCCACTTCTGGAACAGTTGGGCGCGGCTTACAAGCGGTGGGCAGCGATGCGGGGACCGAGCCGCTGTCGGTACTGATCGCGCGTGGTGACGGCGCGCGGACCATTGCCGCGGCAAAGATTGCCCGCGCAGGACTTCTGCCCGGCGTCAGCGCCCGCGCGACGCTGGATGACAGCGGCGATGTCGCTTCGGGGCTTACGCTGGGTACCGACAGCCTGATTGGCCTCGGCCTTGGCGCAGATCTTGCAGCCCTTGGTGCCGCCGAAGATCTGTCCGATCGCCGTATCGCCGAAGCGTCGATGGATGCGCGCCGCGATATCGTGACACTGGAACAGCAGATCGAAGCCCTACAAATTCGCGAACGCGACGGGGCACAGGTCTTGTCGCAGACCAAGATCAACCTCGACCTATTCGCTGAACAGTATCAGGTGGGCCGCCGTACCCTTCTTGAACTGGTCAGCCAAGATGAAAGCTATGCGCGGCTTGCACGTGAACATGGGGCCTTGAAGTACGAAATCGCGTTGCGGCAGTTGCAGATCGCACGTGTGCGTGGGCAGTTGGTTGATGGGGCGCGGCTATGAATGATCGGGTCATCTCGTTTGATATGAATGCCGCGCGGGTGTCGCCACCCGTGGTGCGTGCGACACCCGCAAATGATGCCGCCCGCCCGCGCCACTCGGACGCGGCGATTGAAATGGCGAACCTTGCAGCCGTGTTTTCTGGCCTTGTTGGTGTCGATATTGCGACCAGCGATGTGCTTGAACTGATGGGCCGCGATGCGACAGGCGATGCGCCCGCTGTCGGCACGCTGGCAGCGGCGTTGAGCGGTGCCGGACTGCCGTGCCGGATGCAGAAACTGCGCGCACCCGGCCCGCAGGCCTGGCCAGCACTGGCCGAAATGAACTACGGCGCGGTGGTTCTGGTTCTTGGCCAAAGCGATGATTACATCTTTATCTATGACCCAGCCTCCGCTGATATGCGCGGCGAGGTCACGCATCAGGTGTTCTGCGCGGTTTATGCCGGACGCGTTGTGGTTGCCGCCCTCTCTCTTGATGCGCTGCAGGACCGTCACAGCGATACCGCCGTCGCGCCGCACTGGTTTTGGGGCGAATTCGCCCATCACCGGCGTGCTTTCATCGAGGTAACCGCTGGGTCGTTGGTGGCCAATCTATTGGCGGTGTCGGTGGCGCTGTTTTCCTTGCAGGTCTATGACCGCGTGATCCCGCATCAATCCGAATCCACGTTATGGGTGCTGGCCATCGGCGCGTTTCTGGCGATTGTGCTGGAAGGTGTCCTGAAACTCGCACGGTCCAGCCTGATGGACCTCAGCGGGCGGCGCATCGAATTGTCTGTCCAAAACCGCCTGATGCAACGCCTTTTGTACATGCGCGCGGCACCTGGAGAGCGCAAACCAAGCCAGTTGTTTGCCGCCATGCGCGACTTCGGATCGGTCCGGGAATTCTTTTCCGCCTCGACGATCGGCACACTGACGGACCTGCCTTTCATCCTGATTTTCCTTGCCCTTGTTGCATCCATCGGCGGAAATCTTGTTTGGGTTCTGATCTTGGGCGGGCTTCTGATGGTTCTTCCCGGCCTCCTGTTCCAGAAACGTATTGTCGCTCTGACCATGGCGACGCAAGGGGCCAGTACCCGCGCCGGGCGTATGCTGTACGAGGCGATCTATGAACAGGAAACCCTGACCACAACGCGCGGCGAAGATCGTGTAGCGCGGATCTGGGGTGAACTTGTGGCTCTGACATCGCAGAAAACGTCCGAACAGCGCAACCTGACCGCGATGTTGGGTTACTGGGCGCAGGGTGTGCAGCAGATCACCTATATCACCTCGGTTGTCGTTGGCACTTACCTTGTCTTTGCGGGTCAGTTCACGGTTGGCACCATCATCGCCATCGGTATCCTCACCAGCCGAACTCTTGGCCCCCTGGCCGCGCTGTCGGCAACCATGGCGCGCTGGTCCAATACCAAGGCCGCCCTTGTTGCCCTTGATGTTGTCGCCAATGCGCGGCAGGTCGAAGAGGCGGATCGCACTTATCTGCGGCGCGAAAAACTGACGGGCGCGTTTGAAATCAGCGGGCTTGATTTCCGGTATGACCCCAAGGCCGCCCCGACACTTGATATTCCCGCATTGGCAATTCCTGCGGGGCAAAGGATTGCCGTATTGGGGGCCAACGGGTCGGGGAAATCGACATTACTACGGCTTTTGGCGGGACTTTATGAACCCAACGCCGGCCGCGTGATGATCGACGGCGTCGATATTGCGCAGGTCCATCCGCGCGATATCCGGCGCGGGATCGGATACTTGGGCCAAGACGTGCGTCTGTTTGCGGGTACCGTCCGCGATAACCTGAACATGACCCAACTGGAACGTGACGACGACCGCCTGCTTGCGGCACTCGACTTTGCGGGTCTTGGCCAAATGGTGCGCGCCCACCCCCGTGGACTTGATCTGGAAATCAAGGAAATGGGCGAGGGTTTGTCTGTCGGTCAGCGTCAAAGCATCGGCTGGGCGCGCCTTTGGCTGCAGAACCCCGCCGTGGCGATTTTGGATGAACCAACTGCCGCCCTTGACCAGACGCTGGAGGCGACGATGGTCAGCCGCCTGCACACGTGGCTGGACGGACGCACAGCAATCATTGCCACCCACCGCGTGCCGATCCTGCAACTGACGACCCGCACGCTCATCCTGCAAAACGGCCGCATGGCAGTGGACGGCCCGCGCGATGCCGTTCTCGCACATCTGAACAAGGCGCAGGGGGCGGGCAAATGACCACCTACGATCAGCCATTCGAAGATCGCGGTCGCGGCCCCAGCCTGACGATCTGGATGATCGGCCTGTCACTATTGGTATTCATCCTTTGGGCCGCTTTCGCCTTTGTTGATGAAATTGTGCGCGCGCCTGGCCAAGTTGTGCCATCCTCGCGCCCACAAATCATTCAGAACCTGGAAGGCGGCATTCTTGCCGAACTGACTGTGGCCGAGGGCGATATCGTCGAACCGGGCCAGATGCTCGCCCGGTTGTATGGCACGCAGTATCAGGCTGGTGTCGATGATCTTGCCGATCAGATCGCAGCCCGTGAAATCCGCCGCCTCCGGCTTGAGGCCGAAATCGCGGGCGATACGGATTTCGCGGTACCCGATCAATGGGCACTGCGCGTGCCTGCGATCGTGTCGTCTGAAAAGGCCCTGCTGACAGCCCGCCAGACCGAATTTCGCGCCCGCAAGGATGGCACGGGTGCTGTGCTGGAACAGGCGCGGCAAGAACTTGATCTGATGGAACGGATGCTGGATCAAGAGGTCGTCCCCCTGATCGAGGTCACCCGCGCCCGCAAGGAATTCAGCGATGCCGAGGCCCGCCTGGCCGAGGCGATCGGTCAGACCGAACTGGAACGCGCCAGCGACTATGCCGAAGTGCAAACCGAACTTGCCTCACTGCGCCAGCGTCTGAAACAGGGCGAGGATCAGTTGGGCCGCACCGTCCTGATGGCCCCCATGCGCGGCGTGGTGAACAAGGTCAGCGTCACCACCATCGGCGGCGTCGTGCGACCCGGCGAAGAGATCATGCAGATCATCCCACTGGATGATGAATTATTCGTCGAAGCGAAGGTCGCGCCACGGGACATCGCATCTGTTCTGGTGGGCCAAGAGGCGACGGTGAAACTGTCGGCCTATGACTATACGATCTATGGCACCCTGCCTGCGACCGTCCAGTTTGTATCAGCCGACACCTTCACGGATGAACGTTCGCGCGCTCAGGATGGCGATCCGCATTACAAGGTAACGCTCAGCGTGGACCTGTCGCAATTGACGGACCGCCAGCGCAATCTTGAGATCCGCCCGGGCATGCAAGCCACGGTCGAATTGCAGACCGGTAGTAAGACGATCTTGTCCTATCTGACCAAGCCGCTTTACAAAAGTAGCGAGGCGCTGCACGAACGTTAAAACTCGTCTAAAAACCGATGTGATTGCAGTGTGTTGCGCGATGCGCGCCCCGAAATTTTACGGCATCTTTACGCCCTGCGCGCATGTTCGGTCTTGGGTGTTGAAAACAGGTGTGGGAATGGCTGGGCAAGGAAATGCCGCGCCAGTCATCATCAAACGGAAGAAGGTCATTCAGGGCGGCGGCCACCACGGGGGTGCGTGGAAAGTTGCCTATGCCGACTTTGTGACGGCCATGATGGCCTTCTTCATGTTGATGTGGCTGCTGGGCGCAACGAACGAAAAACAACGCAAGGGGATCGCGGATTACTTTAATCCGACGATTCCGATCAACCGCGTCTCTGGTGGGGGTGACGGTGCCTTTGGCGGGGACTCGGTGTTTTCCGAAGAAACTCTTGCGCAGACGGGCACCGGGTCCAGTGCGCCACAGCCTGCCGACAGTGACCACGCCCGTGGCGATACTGGAACGGCAGAGGCCGCCGCAGCCGAAGCGGCGGCACAGGAAATGGCCGCTGTCGAACAGGCTTTGCAGGCGCGTGGCGGTGAAAGCAATACAATGGAGCAGTTGCTGCGCCACATTGTGACGCGGGTCACCGATGAAGGGCTGGTTGTCGAACTCTTCGATTTGCCGGATGCTCCGATTTTTGTGGGTGACTCCGCCGAATTGTCCGATGAGGGTCGCGCCCTTGCCATCATGTTGGCCGAAGTTTTGGCCGTCTCTACGAACGAAATCGCCGTCAATGGCTATGTCCGGTCACATCCAATTATGCTGATTGAAAATCCGATCTGGCCCCTGTCGGCCGACCGCGCACAAGCCCTGCGCCTGATGCTCGAGGCCGAAAATTTGCCGCCAGCTCGGATGCAGCGCGTGACAGGTTATGCCGACCGCAAGCCTGCAACCACCGATCCCACGGCTGTGCGCAACAATCGCATGGAAATCGTTCTGTTGCGGCGGGACCGCTGAATACTTCAAATTTGAACCATTAGGGCGGTGTTAACGGCGCAAGGTGCAGGTTTGCGGCAAGATAGGTCGCAAGCGCAGAAAGGTGCCAAACGATGACTATTTCCTCTTCGCTGAATGCGGGGGTTGCAGGCTTGAATGCCAATGCCACCAGGCTCGCCACTATTGCTGACAACATAGCCAATTCAGGGACATATGGCTACAAACGGGCGTCTGCCGAATTTGAAAGCATGGTCATCACCAATGGCGCGCGCGCCGGGGTCTATTCGGCAGGTGGCGTGCGGGCTTCCAGCACACGCCTGATTGATGAACGCGGCGCACTTGTAGGCACGGCCAACGCTCTTGACCTTGCGATTTCAGGACGCGGCATGCTGCCCGTGATCCAGTCCGTTGATGTTGGCATTCAGGGCGATCAGCCCATGATGATGACGACGACAGGGGCCTTCCGTCCCGACGCAGAAGGCGTCTTGCGCACCGATTCCGGGCTTGTTCTGCTGGGTTGGCCTGCCAATGCAGATGGCACGATCCCCACCAATGCGCGTGATACGGTGGGTGGACTTCGGCCCGTGATCATCAATGCCAACCAGCAGGCCGGCGATCCGACCACGACCATGGGTCTGGGTGTTAATCTGCCTGCCACCCAGACCGAGGCCGGGTCGGTCGGTGGCCCGCTGCCGCTGTCAGTGGAATACTTCGGCAATCTTGGCACATCCGAATCGCTTGATGTCACCTTTACCCCCATCGTGCCTGCGACCGGGTCTTCCAACAGCTGGACGATGGAAATCCGCGATTCGGCCCAGAACGGCGCAATGATCGGGCAGTACACGCTGGTATTTGACGATTCGCGCGGCGCAGGTGGCACGCTGGCTTCCGTCACGACATTGTCGGGCGGCGCTTATAACGCGACAGATGGCACCTTGGCCCTGACAGTGGCTGGTGGACCCTTGACGGTGACCATTGGGCGCACCGGTGACCCGAATGGTCTGACACAACTTTCCGACACCTTTTCGCCAACCTCAATTTCTAAAGATGGCTCGCCCGTCGGCAACCTGACTGCCGTCGAGATTGATGAAAACGGCTATATCTCCGCCACTTATGACACCGGCTTTATCCGGCGCATTTATCAGATTCCGCTGGTTGACGTGCCAAATCCCAATGGCCTAGTCGCGCTGAACAACCAGACGTTTCAGGTTTCGCCACAATCCGGTTCTTTCTTTCTTTGGGACGCTGGCGATGGGCCGACAGGTGCCGTCGTGGGGTTTGCCCGCGAAGGGTCCACCACCGATGTCGCCGCCGAACTGACCGCCCTGATTCAGACGCAACGCGCCTATTCATCCAACGCCAAGGTGATCCAGACCGTGGACGAGATGTTGCAGGAAACCACGAACATCAAACGATAGGTCGGGCAGATGAGTATTTCTGCCAGCCTGACCAGCGCCCTTTCCGGCCTAAGCGCGGCCGCAAAAGGTGCCGAACTTGTCGCCAACAATGTGGCCAACGCCACCAACCCGTCTTACGCGCGGCGCGAATTGCAGTTGGGCGCGCGGGTTGTCGGCAGCGTCGGTCAGGGTGTCGCCATTGTCGGGACCGACCGCGTCATTGACCGCGCCCTGCTTTCCGATCGGCGCATGGCCGACGCCAGTGCCGGAGGGCGCGATACCTTGCTGCGGTTTCACCGCGACGTGGAATCGGTGATCGGCACGTCAGCCGATGCCGGTTCCATCAGCGGGCGTATCGCCGCCGTTGAAAGCGCATTGGTCGAGGCCGCAAGCCGCCCCGACAGCGAGGCGCGCCTTTCCAATTTGCACACTTCACTGCGCCAAGTCACCAACGGTTTCGCCGCCGCGTCCGACAGTATTCAACAGGCCCGCAGCCGGGCCGATGGCAAAATTGCAACCGATGTGCGCCGCCTGAATGACGGGCTGACCAAGGTGCAGGAACTTAACGTTCTGATCCGCGCCGCCAAGGCCAGCGGTAATGACGCGGCGGGCCTGATGGACCAGCGGCAAAAAATGATCGACGACATCGCCACGATTGTCCCAATCCGCGAACTGCAGCGTGACAATGACCAGATCGCCTTGATCACGGCAGGCGGCACAACTCTGCTGGATGGTCGCGCCGCCACCTTTGGCTTCACCGCGACCAACACCATCACCGCCGACATGACGCTGGCCTCCGGTGCCCTGTCCGGCCTGACCGTAAATGGCCGCCCCGTCGCCCTGAACACGCCACCCGGCGCTGTGGATGGTGGTACGCTAGCCGCACATTTCGCCATTCGGGATGATCTGGGGATCAAAGCGCAAGCCAGTCTTGATGCCGTCGCCCGCAACCTGATGGAACGGCTGGAAGATCCCGTGCGCGACGGCACTCGTGCGCCGGGCAGCCCCGGCCTGCTGACGGATAATGGGGCTGCTTTTGATCCGCTGGATGAAGTTGGCCTTTCCGCTCGTCTGACCATCAACGCCGCCGCCGACCCTGATCAGCGCGGCGCGCTTTGGCGTCTGCGCGACGGACTGGGTGCCGTCACGCAAGGCCCCCCCGGCGACAGTGCGTTGCTCTCTGCTTTGCACGGTGCGCTGACCGCCCCTCGCGCCACTGCGTCCGGGCCCTTTGCAAGCGGCCCGCGCAGCTTTGCTGCGTTGAGCGGTGATTTGTCATCCCTTGCCGCCTCTGCCCGGATTTCGGCAGAAAGCGATCTTGGCTATGCGCGCAGCCGCGCTGACAGCCTGACAGATCTGCAAAATGCACAAGGTGTTGATACTGATCAGGAAATGCAAAAGCTGCTGACGATCGAACAGGCCTATGCCGCAAATGCCCGCGTCGTCCGGACCGTGGATGACCTCATCCAGATTCTGATCGGGTTGTAAGCCATGAACATCACCTCTGTTGGCGATCTTGCACAATCCCTGATGCTGCGGCGGCAGAATGCCGACCTCAAAGCCGACGTTACCCGCCTGTCAACCGAGGTGACAACCGGCCAAACCGCCAACATCGGTCAACATCTGGCGGGCGACGTATCTGCGCTCACAGGCATTGACAGCGCGCTTGCGCGGCTGGGCAGCTATACCCGTGCCGCGCATGAGGCCGGGTTTTTTACCGGGGCCATGCAGACCGCGCTGTCATCGGTGCAGGATATGGCCACCAGCCTTGCGCCGACGTTTTTGTCGACTGCCACCGCGGGCAACACCGGGTCCGTCCTGACGGCAGCGGGCGAAGGGCGACAATCCTTTGAAACCGCTGTCAGTCTGTATAATACCCGCCTTGGCGACCGTGCGATCTTTGGAGGTGTCGAAACCGCCCGTTCTCCACTTGCCAAGGCAGACGTGTTGCTGGCGGAAATGGAAGCCGCCGTTGCCGGCGCTGTCAGTGCGGCCGATGTGGAAACCGCGCTGGATGCATGGTTCGCCAGCCCCACAGGTTTTGCTGCCACGGGCTATCTGGGCGGGCAGGCTCTCGCGGGTTTGCCTGTTGGTCCAGGACAAACTGCCCGTATTGATGTCACCGCCGCCGACCCCGCAATTCGCGAAACACTGAAAGGCTTCGGCATGGCCGCCCTTCTGGACCGCGGTCTGTTTGCAGGCAGTCCGCAGACCCAAGCCGGCCTTCTGCGCCGTGCAGGCGAAAGTCTGGCGACGGGTCAAAACAGCCGCGCCTTGATGGCAGGCCGCCTTGGCACGACCGAAGGGCAGATCGAATCGGCCCGCGTCCGGAATGAGGCGGAAACCACCGCCCTGCAAATCTCCCGCGCCGAACTGCTTGCCGTTGATCCGTATGAGGCTGCCGCCCGCCTGCAAGAGGCGCAGGGCAAACTCGAATCTCTCTATACAATCACCGCGCGCCTTTCGCGCCTGAACCTTGTGGATTTTCTGCGATGATCCGGATGCTTTTCATCTGTTTACTGACCGCACTGCCCGCCGCCGCCGAACCCATCCGCCTGAAGGACCTTGTCGAATTCGACGGCGTGCGCGGCAACGATCTGGTGGGGTACGGCCTTGTCGTCGGCCTGAATGGTACGGGCGATGGATTGCGCAACGCGCCTTTCACCGAAGAGATCATGTCAAACCTGCTTGAGCGGTTGGGCGTAAATGTCACGGGCGAAAACTTTCGCCCCAAAAACGTGGCGGCGGTGTTTGTAACGGCGACCCTGCCACCCTTTGCCCGTGCAGGCGGGCAGATCGATGTGACAATTTCTGCCATAGGCGATGCCAAAAGCCTGCTTGGCGGCACCCTGATCATGACACCGCTGAACGCGGCCGACGGCCAGATTTATGCCGTCGCCCAAGGCACGATCATTGCAGGCGGTGTTTCGGCAGAAGGCGAGGCCGCGCGCGTCGTTCAGGGCGTGCCGACCGCTGGCATGATCCCATCTGGTGCCCGCGTGGAACGTGAGGTGGAGTTTGATTTTACGACGCTGACCACGATCCGCCTTGCCCTGCGTAGCCCCGATTTCACCACCGCCGCGCGTATCGAAGGCGTGATCAATCAGGAATTCGGTCAGGGCGTCGCCTTCATGCTGGATGCGGGCACAGTGGCGATGGATCTTGAACGCGCCAACATGGCCTCGCCTGCGCATGTAATCGGGCGAATTGAAAATCTGGTGGTGGAACCCGAAACGCGCGCCCGCGTGATTGTCGACCAGCGTTCAGGCACCATCGTCATGGGTGCGGATGTCCGCATCAGCCGCGTTGCTGTGGCCCAGGGAAACCTGACCCTCCGCGTCGAAGAGACCCCTGTGGTCGTGCAGCCGAACCCGTTCAGCGAAGGCGAAACCATTGTCGTGCCGCGTTCTTCCGCCAGTATCGACCAATCGGGCGGCACAGGTCTGGCCGAGGTGCAGGCCGGTACAGATTTGTCGCAAGTGGTGGCCGGGTTGAACGCGCTTGGTGTCGCCCCGAACGACATGATCGACATCCTGAAAAGCATCAATGCCGCAGGTGCGCTGCACGCCGAATTCATCGTTAACTGATCGCCGAAAGTCCCGCCTCCAACGCGCCAAGAATGACCTGCACATCCGCAGTGGTCAGAACCAGGGGCGGCGACAGGATCATGTTCGGCCCGCTGACCCGCACCATGGCACCTGCTGCATAGGTGGCCGCCTGTACGCGGACGGCCACCGTCTTTTCCGGCGCGGACTTAGTCGCAGGATCGCCGACCAACTCCAGCGCCAGCATCAATCCATGACCTCCGCGCACATCGCCGATCACATCGTGGCGCATTTGCAGGGCTTTCAGCCCGGCAAACAGCTCTGCCCCGCGCAAGGCCGCGTTATCCCACACCTGCAGCCGCTCCGTTTCAGCCATACACGCAATTGCCGCTGCCGCCCCGACCGGATGCCCGGAATAGGTGTATCCGTGCCCGATGGCGGCTTTTCCGGTCTCATCGGCTTCGAACACCTCGGCCACTCTGTCGGCGATCATCACCGCACCGAAGGGGAAATAGCCATTGGTGATCGCCTTGGCACAGCACATGAAATCCGGCTTTACCCCCCACAGCCGTGAACCTGACTTCGCGCCTGTACGGCCAAAGGCTGTGATCACTTCATCGGATATCAGAAGGATGCCGTGTTTGCGGCAGATCGCCTCCACCCCTGGCATGAAGCTGTGATGCGGGGGGATCACACCGCCTGCGCCCAGGATCGGTTCCATGATGAAAGCGGCGATGGTGGCGGCACCCTGAAACGCAATCTCATCTTCCAGCGCTTGCAGGCACAGTTGCGCAAGGCGCGCGGGGTCGGCCTCATTGAACGGATTGCGATAGGTATAGGGGGCCGGGATATGGAAACAACCCGGCAATAGCGGTTCATACATGGTGCGGAAGTTCGCATTTCCGTTCACGGACGCACCGCCCATATGGGTGCCGTGATACCCCTTTTTCAGGGACAGAAACTTGGTGCGGCCCGGGTCGCCTTTGATCTTGTGATATTGCCGGGCAAGGCGCAGGGCGGTTTCCACAGAATCCGACCCGCCCGACGTAAAGAAGGCGCGCGCCATGCCGTCAGGCGCAAAGAAAGCGCGCAGGATTTCCGCCAGTTCGATGACGCAATCATTCGAGGTGCCGCGAAACGTCGAATAATAGGGCAGACGGTCAAGTTGTGCGGCGATGGCGGCCTTCACGGGGGCGCAGGAATAGCCAAGGTTGACGTTCCACAGGCCGCCCACCGCATCCACCACCTCGTGCCCGTCGATATCGCGGATGCGCACGCCATGCGCCTCAGTGATGATCGTCGGCGGGTTTTTGTGGCTGTCGGAAGGCGCGGTCATCGGGTGCCAGAAGCTGCGCGCGTTGTTTGCCTTGAGGTAATTTTCGTCTTTCACGACTTGGTCCTTTCCATCAGGCGGCGGTTGTCCAGGCATCTTTCAGCGCGGGGGGCAAGCGGCCGCCCCACAGTGCAGTAATTTCGGCTCCTGCGCGCATCAGCGACGTAACCATCTGGGCATGCAGCGCGGGGGTGACGCGGGCGGCGGGGGCGGCGATGCCGATGGCCCCTGTGCAGCCACCCGAAGCATCAAACAGCGGCACCGCGACGGAACGTACATCCGCCTCAAATGTGGCATGGGTTTCTGACCATCCGGTCAGGCGGATCGTTGCAAGCTGCGCGCGGACTTGTGCAGGGTTGGTATGGGTCACTGCAGTAAAGGCGGGAAGTGGCCCGGACAGCAGCGAATCAACGCTTTCGTCGGACAAAAACGCCATGACGGCAAGGCCGGACGATGTGGCGTGAAAGGGCAGCAGATCGGCATCTTCCATCATCACCTTGGTGCCGTGGGCCGCTGAATAGGCAAAGGCGAGCGTGCGTAGCGTCGTGCCGACGATGTGGGACAGGTGGGCGGTTTCGCCGACCTCACGCGCGAGGGCCTGCACGACCGGCATGGCGGCGTCGCGGGTGGGCACGGCAGCCTCGCGCAGGGCAGCGAGGCGCAGGACGGCGGGGCCAAGGCGGTAAGCCTTTGACGCGCCTGCCTGTTCGACAAGGCCGAGGGCTTGCATTTCCGTCATCATGCGAAAGCAGGTGGCCTTGTTCATGCCGGATTGGCGGGCGAGTTCGGACAGGCCGATCAGCGCCTGCTCACGGGTGAACAGATCAAGCAGTTCAAGCGCCTTGGTCACCGTGCCCATGGGTCTCGCCGTGTTGGGGCAGGGCTTTCCGGGATAGGCGCACCTGCCATGCATTTTTGTTGACAGAGCTTGGGCGGCTCTGTCAATCTTATTTTCAAACCAACGGTTCATATAATGAACCAATAGCACAGGGAGTGCGATGATGCGGAAACCTGGACTGCTGGGAAGTGTTCTGGTTGCGGCGCTAGCCGTAACAACGGGGGCGGCGCTGGCCGAATATCCGGAAAAGCCGGTCACATTCGTGGTGCCATGGCCCCCCGGTGACCTCGAAGATGTCCTGACGCGGATGATCGCAGAAGAGTTTCAGAACGCCTACGGTGCCCCCGCGGCAGTTGTGAACCAACCCGGCGGCGGCGGCGTGGTGGGTGGCTTGCAGGTCGCCTCGGCAGCACCCGATGGCTATACGATCGGGTCCTTCACGATCGGTATCCCGACGATCAAGACAATGGGCGCAGATGCGCAGATCGCACCCGGTGCGTTGGAGCCGATTGGTATTTTCCTGACCTATCCCTTCCTGATCGCGACGCGGGCCGATGCGCCCTATTCGACGATGCAGGAAATGGCCGACTACTCGCAAGGCAATGAGGTGCGGCTGGGCCATTTCGGTTACGGGCTGGAACCCACCCTGATGACTTTCCTTGGAATTCAAACACTCGGCGGCAAGTTCAGCGCGGAAGCGGCATTTGACGCAGTGGATTGCTCCACCCTTGCCAATGGGGATGCCGATGTCATCAATACCACGGCGCAACTGATCCTGCCGTGCATGGCCGACATCAAGGTGCTGGCGACGATTACCGGGGATCGCACGTCGATCACACCGGACGCGCCGACACTGGCCGAAATTGTGCCGGGGCTGGAGACAACGCTGTGGAACGGCCTGTTTGTGCCCAAGGGCACGCCGCAGGACGTAAAAGACAAGATCGCCGCAGCCGCGCAAACGGTGATCGCAAGCCCGGAGGCACAAGAGATCGCCAAGACAACCGGGGCGCTCGTGTATTGGACGTCGCAGGAAGATGCGGTCGCACAGGTCGCCAAGGATATGACCGACCTCGCCGCCTTGCGTGAAACGCTGGGTGTGACCGAGTAATCTGCGAAAGGCGGGATGGCCCCTTTGCGCCCCCGCCTTTTTCCTTTTCTGCGGGGACAGCATGTCAGAACAAATCGAAACCGACGCCAACCGTATCGAAGGTTTTGCCCTGACCCTGTTGTTTTCGGCCATATCAGTGACGCTTTTGGCCTGCATCGGCATTGCAACCCGCTGGGGCCCAGATACGGCGGGCTGGTGGACGCGGCCCATGCTGATGCCCGCGATTGCGCTGTGTCTGCTGGTTGGGGCCAATGTCATCACGTTGGCCCGTGACGTTATCGATCTGCGCCGCAACCCGCCGTCCTTTGCAGAACGCGCCGAGGGTTGGACAAAACTGCTGGGCTGGCTGCGCCCATTCGAGTTTTTATCCTGCTTTGGCATCTACGTCTTTGCAATCCAGCATGTCGGTTATTTCCCATCGACGCTGATCTTCATCATGGTCCTGATGTTGCGCGTGAAGCTCACTGCTCCCCGCTGGATCATCGCCGGATTGGGCGCTGCCATCTTTATGGTCGCCGTGTTCCGCATCGGGCTTGGCGTCTGGATGCCAGCGCCCGCATTCTACGAATACTTCCCCGACGGGATGCGTTCCGCGCTGATCCGCTGGTTCTGAAGGGCTGGGCATATGGAATTTCTGCTAACAGGTCTGGCGCAACTCGGTGACCCTGCCGTTTTTCTGACCATGTGTATCGGCGCAATTCTGGGCGTCATCGTCGGCGCAATTCCCGGCGCAGGGGCGGCTGTCACGATTGCAATCTTGCTACCCACAACCTTTTCAATGGATCCGCTGAACGGCATGACGCTGCTTTTGGGCGTGTACTGCGGCGCGGCCTACGGGTCGGCCATCCCGGCAGTGATGATCAACACGCCCGGCAGCCCGGTGGCGGTGATGACGGCGATGGAGGCCAAGCCGTTCGTCGACCGGGGCGAGGCGCGACGTGCGCTGTCGCTGGCGTATTCATCATCGTTCGTGGGGGGCGTGCTGGCAGTGCTGGCGTTGATGTTGCTGTCGCAACCCTTGGCCAATGTGGCGAAATACTTTGGATCGGCGGAATTTGCGATGCTGGCGATTGCAGCACTTGTTCTGGTCATCGTCGGTAATGGCGGACGTCGGGTGGAGGCAACGGCGGCGCTGGCCTTCGGTTTGTTCCTTGCGACCGTGGGCATTGAAACCGCCTACTCCACCCAACGCTACAGTTTCGGCTTGCCTTCGCTGTTGGGCGGCATTCCCTTGGTGCCGATGGTCATCGGTCTTTTCGCGATGTCAGAGGCACTTGTGCAGCTGACCTCGCGGTCCGAGAGCAAGCCTATCGTGCAACTGAAGGGCCATTTTTTTCAGGGATTTACAGAGGTGTTCAAGTATCAGCGCACGCTTTACGGATCATCCCTTTTCGGCATCATCTGCGGCATCATGCCGGGGGTTGGTGAATTTCTGGCGCAGCAGGTAACCTACACGATCGCCAAGAAATTCTCACCCGAGGGTCATCTGTTCGGCAAGGGCGCGCCGGAAGGCATTATCGTATCGGAGGCCACGAACAACGCCGTGCCCCCCGCCGCCCTGATCCCGATGCTGGCCCTCGGCATTCCGGGCGAGGAGTTGACTGCGATGATGCTGGCGGTGTTTCTCGTGCATAACGTCATTCCGGGGCCGCAACTGTTTATTGACCGGCCCGAATTCGTGGCGGGTCTGTATTGGACGCTGCTGGTGATGAATATCGTAATTATCCTGTTTCTGCTGCTGGCCACCAACCTGATCGCCAAGGCCGCCCTGATTAACAAGCGGTTCCTCGGCGTGGTCATCCTGACGCTGTCGCTGATCGGGACCTATGCCACGAATTACAGTTTTTCCAACGTCGGGATTGCGATGGTTTTCGCTATATTAGGCTATATTTTGCGCAGCCATCGCTGGCCACTAACGCCAATCCTGCTGGGCGTCGTGATGGGTCCGATTGTCGAAGGACGGATGCGGCAGGCGTTGGGCGGGGCGAATGGTGATCTGACCATCTTTATGACGCGGCCGATTTCCGCCGTGATGGTGGCGGCGATTGCCGTTCTGATTGTTCTTACGCTGCGGGGCTGGCTCAAGGCACGCACATCGGACAGAAGGCTGGCCAATGACACATGACCAAGACCGGATCGACGCACTTGCCGCCTTGCCGGTTCCCTCCGGCAGATTGCTGATTGGTGGGACCTGGGTCGATGGCCAGGATACGCCGCTGGATGTGATCACACCGATTGACGGACAGCGCCTGACAACGATCGCCAGCGCAAGCGTGTCAGACGTGGACAGGGCCGTTGCAATGGCCCGTGCCGCCTATGACAGTGGGGTTTGGTCGCGCGCCGCCCCCGCCGCGCGCAAGGTCGTGCTGCATCGTCTGGCCGATCTGATTGACAAAAACAGTCTCGAACTTGGCGTTCTGGGGGTCCGCGACAACGGCACAGACATTGCCATGGCCCTGAAGGCCGAACCGGGAAGTGCCGCTGCGACCTTCCGCTACTATGCCGAGGCAATTGACAAAGTGATGGGCGAGGTCGCGCCCACACCGCAAAACGTGCTGGCACTTGTCACCCGCGAACCGGTGGGCGTTGTCGGCGCGATTGTGCCGTGGAATTTTCCCCTGATGATCGGTGCATGGAAACTTGCGCCTGCGCTGGCGATGGGTAATTCGGTCGTCCTGAAACCGGCGGAAACAGCGTCACTGTCGTTGCTGCGGCTGGCAGAACTCGCGCTGGCGGCGGGATTACCGCCCGGCGTCTTGAATGTGATCACAGGGCCGGGTGCCGTGACCGGACATGCGCTTTCAATGTCGATGGATGTGGATGTTCTGGTCTTCACCGGGTCGGGGGCGACGGGCCGGCGGCTGTTGCAGGCATCGGCGCAATCTAATCTGAAGCGGTGTTTTCTGGAACTGGGGGGCAAGTCGCCCAATATCGTCTTTGCCGACGCGCCCGACCTCGCGCTGGCGGCAAAAGTATCGGCGGCCGGGATTTTTCGCAATGCCGGGCAGGTCTGCGTGGCAGGGTCAAGGCTGCTGGTCGAGGCCTCTGTGCACGATGAATTTGTTTCTATGCTGGCGCAAGAGGCCCGAAAGATGGTGGTCGGTAACCCGCTGAGCCTGCAAACCCAAATTGGCGCGGTCAACAGTTTACGGCAGCTGGACGGCAACCTGCGGTTTGTCACGGATGCGGTGGCAGAAGGTGGCGATCTGGTTTTGGGCGGCAATCGCTGTCTTGCAGACACGGGGGGCTACTACATGAACCCGACTGTGATCACGGCGGTGCAACCCACGCACCGGCTGTTTCGCGAAGAAGTGTTCGGCCCGGTTCTGGCCGTGACGCCCTTTGCGACCGAGGATGAGGCCCTGTTCTTGGCAAATGCCACCGATTACGGCCTTGCGGCGGGCGTCTGGACGGCAAACCTGTCACGCGCGCATCGTATGGTGCGCGGCATCAAGTCGGGCGTCGTGCATGTGAACACCTATGGCGGGGCGGATGGCACCGTGCCGTTGGGCGGCATGCGGCAGTCGGGCAACGGGCATGACAAATCACTGTATGCGCTGGACAAGTACACCGATCTAAAGACGGCATGGATTCAGCTATAACAGTGTCTCGATCGCGGAGATTTCACCTTGAGCGACCGCATTCTGATTGTCGGCACCTATGACACCAAGGATGACGAACTGACTTATCTTGCTGATGTCATTCATCGGCAGGGCGGGTCCGCCTTGACCATGGATGTGTCTGTTCTTGGCGATCCCACACGCGCGACTGACTGGTCAAAGCATGATGTCGCCCAAGCTGCAGGCGCGACGATCAAAGATGTCATCACCACGGGCGATGAAAACCATGCGATGCAGATCATGGCGAACGGGGCATCACGTTTGGCGCGCAGCCTGCATGACGCAGGGCAGTTTGACGGTGTGATTGTGCTGGGCGGATCGATGGGCACCGACCTCGCCCTTGATCTCTGCGCCGCCCTGCCTCTGGGCGTTCCAAAATATATCGTCTCAACCGTCAGCTTCTCTGCCATGATCCCGCCTGAACGGCTTGCTCCGGATACGCAGATGATCCTTTGGGCTGGCGGTCTCTATGGGTTGAACGCGATCTGCAAGGCGTCGCTGTCACAGGCGGCGGGCGCGGTACTTGGGGCCGCGCGCGCGGCAGAGCCACCCGTGACCACGCGCCCGATGGTTGGCATGACCAGCTTTGGCAAAACCGTCCTGCGCTATATGGTGGCCCTGAAACCCGCCCTTGCCGCGCGCGGTTTCGATCTGGTTGTATTTCATGCCACCGGCATGGGCGGCCGCGCGTATGAGGCGCTGACAGCTGAAGGGCGTTTCGCCTGCGTGATGGATTTCGCCCCGCAAGAGGTGGGCAATCACCTCTTCGGGTCCGCAATTACGGCTGGACCAGACAGGATGACGGCGGCCGGGCATACAGGCGTGCCGCAGATGGTGGCGCCGGGGTGCTATGACCTGCTGGATTTTGTGGGTTGGCATCCCCGCCCCGCACAATTCGCGGCGCATCAGGCGCATGCCCATAATCGGCTGATTTCATCTGTGCTGCTGAATATCGATGAACGGCGGTCCTTGGCACGCGTGCTGTGCAAAAAACTTGCAGGCGCCAAGGCCCCGGTTACCCTGTTTCTGCCGCTGGATGGCTGCAACGAATGGGATCGTGCAGGCGCGCCCTTGGCTGATCCCGCGGGTCTTGTGGCCTTCATTGCCGAAATGCGCGCGCAGTGTCCGCCGAACGTGGTACTGCGCGAAGTCGCCGGGCATATCAACGATGTGGCCTTTACGGATGCGGTGCTGGCGCAATTCGATGCCTGGATCGCGCAGGGCGTCGTTTCGGCCTCATTGCGACGGTGACAGCCCTTCAACCCAGTCGAGCATCAGGTCGGCCCAGCCCTTTGGCACCTTGTGCCCGCCTGCGTGCAGCGCCAGGGCAAGGCTTGAACCGGGCGCACAGCTTTCGTCCCAACGCCGGATCTGCGTGTCGCCAACTGTCGCAAAACCATCAGGATTGGGCTTGGCACAGCCATTGGTGGCGCGCCAAATTTCCATCGCGCCAAACACGTCGCCCTGTTGTATCGCACCGCCGCGCAACATCCGCCCTTCCAAAGGCACGGTGCCATCCGTCCAGCCATGGATGTGGAACATCCGCACAGGCCCTGCACAGGCCTCCGGATGTGGCCGCCAGAAATTTCCCGATATCGGTGCATAGGCGCTGAATGCATCGGGCGTCGCACACGCGACATAACTGACCATTGATCCGCCCACTGAAAACCCCGCCAGCACCATACGCGCACGATCAAGGCCAAATCGCGCTGCGGCGTCATCGGCGGCGGCGGCGGCAAAGGTCCCATCGTCACGCCCCTGTTGATCGGCGCGAAAGTTCCAACCGCGCCCGTTGCGCCCTTCGCGCGGTGATCCGTCCAGCGCAATCACCGCATAACCGCGCGCCGTCAGGGCATCAACCATGCCCCGGTTGGACAGCGTCCCCGCACCGTCACCACCCCATCCATGCATGAAAACAACCGCAGGCGGGGCATCATCGCCCGTCGCGGGCAGAACGGCATGATAGCTGCCTGTCGGAATGGTACACAGATCAGGCGATGCCCCGCATTGCGCAAAGGCCGCTTGCGCCGTCCCCAACAGCATTAAAACTATCACCCGCAGCATCATTGCGCCACCTTTGGTCTGTCGGACGCCGGCCGCGGCTTGGCCGGGCGCAGGCCGGGGTTTTGCCCGAACCGAAACAGCGGCCAGGTCTGCGCGTCTTGTGCCAGAATGGCCGCCGACGGCGCTGCCAGCAGCAGACAACCCGCAATTGGCATCAACCACAGGCTCAACCAACCCATTGCGCCCACGCCGATCATCACCGCACCCAACACCGTTTCCACCGCATGAAAACGCAGCAATTCGGCAAATCGCGGCGTGCCATTGCTGTGCGGCACCCAACCCGTATCAAAGCCCGCAAAGGTCCGCACAACGGCGCGCACATGCTGCACCATCATCATCGGCGCACAAAGAATCGAGGCCACTAGCTCGGCCATCATGCTGGCCAGAAACGGTGCGACCTGACCCACGCTCATCCCGTTACGGCGCACAAAATCAATTGCACCAATGAGTTTCGGAAACAGCAGCGTCAGCAAGATTGCCGCCGCCAGCATCGCTTGCGACAACAGTGGCATTTCCGGCCAGATTACCAGCAGCGGATTTTCCGATGTGAAATACCGCAGCGGCGATGGCGTCGATGCATCGCCCACAATCACCCACAACACCAACAATAGCGCCCATGTCATCGACGCAAGATAGGCCATCGCCCCCTGCATCATGTGAAAACGTGAAACAGGGTGCAGACCCGCCGCGAACATGATGCGCAAATGCTGCATATTCCCTTGGCACCAGCGACGGTCGCGGCGGATATAGCCAATCGTGGTTTCCGGCGTGTCCTCAAAACTGCCCACCGGGGCCGTCACCATGCGCACAGTCCATCCTGCACGACGGATCAGGGCCGCCTCGACGAAGTCATGGCTGAGGATGATGCCGCCCATCGGTCTGCGCCCGGGCAGTTTCGGCAGCCCCGCACAGGCCGCAAAGGCGCTGGTACGTGCCAGCGCGTTATGGCCCAGAAAATTCGCCTCGGTCCCCGCCCAACTGGCGAAACCGCGCGCAAGGGTGACGCCGTAAACTTGATTTGAAAACTCCTGCAGACGCTGCCACAAGGTGCGCCCCGGCAACAGGCGCGGTACCGTTTGCAACAGCCCCACCGTCGGATCGGCCGCCATATCATCAGCCAGCGCCAGAACCGTTTCGCTGTCCATCACGCTGTCCGCATCCAGGATCAGAATTGCCTCAAAATCGGCACCCTTGGTTGTGATCCATTCGCGCAGGTTGCCTGATTTGTAATCCGTGTTTTCCGCCCGCCAGCGATAGCTGATCTGCAGATGCGGGTACAGCGCCCGCAGATCGTCAATGACCTTGACTTCATCGGCGCGGGCCTGCGGATTGCGGCTGTCAGACAGCACATGCAGGCTGAACCGATGCGATTGATCCTGCCCGTACAGCGATTTCAACAGGGCGGTTGCCGTGCCAATCGTGGCAGCTGCCGGTTCACCATACATCGGCAGCAAGATCGCCACACGCAGGCCCGTGCTACCATTACGCCCGCCAACGCTTTTGGTATCAGGTCGCACCAGTCCAAGAATGGCCGTCCCTACCGACAATGCGACCCAGAAAAACGTGAACGCTGTCAGAACCGTCAACATCGCCGCCGCAATCGACAGCGTCCCGCTCAACGTGAACCATTCGAAATACGACCACACGATCGTGCCGGTAATCGCCAGCGGCACCGCAAACAGGAACAGACGCAGCGCCAACACGCCGTGCGATTTGCCAGCGCCAGGCGCGCGCGGGTCTGTGAATGGCACGCGCAGGTTCTGGTCCGGCATCGCAAGCGGCACAGGAACCGTCAGGTTTTCGTGGTGACGCAGTGCAGCAGTCATGCGGCCACCCATCGGTACAGCCAGACTTCACTGACGCGAACCCCGTTGCGGAACAGTTCCGCCCGCATTTCCGCATAAGCCGCGTCCGGTGCCAGCAGCGTGAAATCCAACCGCATCCCTCCCGTCGCCGGGTTCACCTGCACCAACGCGCTGCCAATCTCGCCCGTGCCCGTGCTGACGCGCGCCTCAATCAGGGATGGGTCATCGCCCAAGGCCGGGTGGGCCTCGAAATCAATCGTGAACAGGCGCCCTTCTTCGAATACTCTGGCACCTGTGCGCGTGTTGCGCGCCCGCGCGACCGCCCCTTCGGCCGGTGCATCGGCGCACCAGTGCAGCCGGTATGAAAACGCACGCTCCTGCCCGGCCAACAGCGGGGCCGCAGGGCGCCAGAACGCCACAATATTGTCGTAGATTTCCTTGTCGGCCGGAATCTCGATCAACACCACGTTGCCCGGACCCCATTCGCCAACGGGCTCCACCCACAGCGATGGCCGTCGTTCATAATGCGCCTCAAGATCCGCGAAGTCACCAAGATCGCGCGCGCGCTGCATCAGACCAAAGCCGCGCGGGCCAGTGTCCGAAAACGCACTGATCCCCAATGCTTGCGGGTTTGACAGCGGACGCCAGACCCATTCCGACTGCCCGTTCAGCATCAGCAAACCATCGCTGTCATGCACCGCGTCGCGGAAATCGTCAAAGCGGTTGCGATTGGTCTGATCAAACAGGAACATCGACGTTTCCGGCGCAATCCCCACATTCGCCAGATCAACCCGGGGGAACAGACGGCAATCCACGTCCATCACCGTCACATCGCCCTTGGTAATCCGGAATGTATAGGCCCCCGCCACACTCGGACTGTCCAGCAGCGCGTAGATTGTGACCGTCGGCTCTTGTGGGTCGCCTGCCTCGATCCAGAATTCCGTAAATGTCGGAAACTCCTCGCCCGCAGCACTGCCGGTGCCAAGCGCAAGCCCACGCGCCGACAGCCCGTAGTTCTGACCCCGCCCTATGGCGCGGAAATAACTGGCCCCCTGAAACACCGCGTATTCCTGAAACGTCCCGATTTCCTCGATCTCGCCCAACACGCGGAAACCTGAAAAGCCCATGCCTTCCGCAGGTAACACCGGAAATTTGTCCGTCACGTCAAAGGTACGCAGCTCAAACAGCACCGGGCGCGTTTGCCCGCCTTCCACAGCGTTTATTGTGATTGGCTGGGCAAAATACAGGCCCGCCGGAAAGAACTCCACCTGCACCGCCCCGCCTTGGTCGCGCCACAACGAATGCCGCGTGTCAAACCAGATCTGGCGATACTGATCATAGTCCAGATCAAGCCAGCCCTTCGGCACGCTTGGCGGGGCAACATAGGCCGCCGCTGCCAGTGCCCGCGCCTTGGCCACCACGATATCGGGCGAAAACGCGGCAGGTACACCCAGCGTCATGCCTGCGCGTTCCGGCAGAACCGTGTCGGCACGCGCACCTGTTGCCCCAAACGCCGCCAGCGCACCAAACAAAGACAGTGTTTCGCGGCGGTTCATGTCGGCATCTTTTCTGCCGTCATCATCGGCGCGCGCATATCAACACGCATGGCGGCTGCGGCCACTGGCTTGCTGCGCCACGGCTCGCGTTTCAAATAGCTGACAAAATAGGCGACAGCCGTGATCAATGCGGCCCCAAAAAGGTTGACCGCCGTCGTGTTGAAAAATCCGCGTCCGCCAAGATCCAGCAGCACGCCCAACAACCGTGCCAACACCATCGACGTCATGAACACCGCCAGCGATTGCGTCCCCACCCGCGACACCACAGCCACAAACTGCGTCCACGGCGCACTGCCGCGCAGCCGGGCGCCTTGCGGTCCAACAGCCACCCACGCCAGATACGCAAGGCTCAGAAAATGCACATACCGCAAAAGACCGAAATGCGTCTTGTCATACAGGAACGACCAGTCCTTGCGCCATGACTGCAGGAATTCAAACTCGCGGATGAACCCCGACCATGCAAACGGCACAGTCAACAACACCACTGCGCCGGCCACCACCAACAGGCCCGGGCGGACAGGCGGTGCAGGCAACCAGCCCGACATGAATGAAAAGCCGGTAAAGAAGATCAACTGCCAGCAGAACGGGTTAAAGAACCATGGGCGCGTGCTGCCATTCGGAAACCAGTACTCAGCGGGCAAATCAATTGCGCCCGTTGTGCCAACCGCCCAAAGTGCAACGCTTGC
>JANNKX010000258.1:0-5665 GCA_031396505.1 Rhodobacterales bacterium | reverse complement strand
GCAATTGCGCACGACCGAATATCTGACGCATCCGGTGTTCCACATGAACCGGGCGGAGTCGGAAATGATGCGCTATATGCGCCGCCTGTCGGACCGCGATCTGGCCCTTGATCGCGCGATGATCCCCTTGGGGTCCTGCACCATGAAGCTGAACGCGGCGGCGGAAATGATGCCGATCACATGGCCGGAGTTCAGTTCGATCCACCCCTTTGCGCCGGCTGATCAGATGCTGGGGTATAAAGAGGCGATTGATGATCTGGCGGCGAAACTGTGCGAGGTCACAGGCTATGACGCGATGTCGATGCAGCCGAATTCCGGCGCGCAGGGCGAATATGCGGGGTTGTTGACGATTGCGGCCTACCACCGCAGCCGGGGCGATATCGCCCGCGATATCTGCCTGATCCCGGTGTCGGCGCATGGCACGAACCCGGCATCGGCGCAGATGGCGGGCATGCAGGTTGTGGTGGTGGGGTCGGCCCCGAACGGCGATGTTGACCTTGACGATTTCCGCGCCAAGGCAGCGGCGGCGGGCGACAAGCTGGCCGCCTGTATGATCACCTATCCGTCGACGCATGGGGTGTTCGAGGAAACGGTGAAGGAAATCTGCAAGATCACGCATGACCACGGCGGGCAGGTGTATCTGGACGGTGCGAACCTGAATGCGCTGGTGGGGTTGGTGAAACCGGGCGAGATTGGGTCGGACGTGAGCCACCTGAACCTGCACAAGACGTTCGCCATTCCGCATGGCGGCGGGGGCCCCGGGATGGGGCCGATTGGTGTGAAGGCGCATCTGGCACCTTACCTTCCGGGGCATCCGGAAACCGGCGGGACCGAAGGGCCTGTCAGTGCGGCACCCTTTGGCAGTGCGTCCATCCTGCTGATATCCTGGGCCTATTGCCTGATGATGGGCGGGGCGGGACTGACGCAGGCGACGCGCGTGGCGATCCTGAACGCGAATTATATCGCGGCGCGGGTGGCGGGGGCCTATCCGATCCTGTTCATGGGCAACAAGGGGCGGGTCGCGCATGAGTGCATTCTGGACACCCGGCCCTTTGCCGAGGTGGGTGTGACGGTCGATGACATTGCCAAGCGGTTGATCGACAACGGCTTTCACGCACCAACGATGAGCTGGCCAGTGTCGGGCACGCTGATGGTGGAGCCGACGGAATCCGAGACGAAGGCCGAGATTGACCGCTTTATCACAGCACTTCTGGCGATCCGGGCGGAAATTGCGGCGGTGGAAAAGGGTGAGATCAGCACCGAGGACAGCCCGCTGCGGCACGCGCCGCATACGGTGAATGATCTGGTCGCCGACTGGGACCGCGCCTATACGCGTGAGGCGGGCTGCTTTCCGCCGGGCGCGTTCCGGGTGGACAAGTACTGGCCCCCCGTGGGCCGGGTGGACAACGTGTACGGCGACCGCAATCTGGTGTGCACCTGCCCGCCACTGGAAAGCTATATGGAGGCGGCGGAGTAGGGGCGCGTCAGGCGTTCAGGAAAACGCGCACGGTTTCTTCAAACGCGCGGGGGCTGTCGGCGTGCAGCCAATGGCCCGCGTCGGGCAGTTTGGCAAAGCGCGATTTGGGAAACAGCGCGCGGATCAGGGGGCGGTGTTCGGGCGTGACATAGTGCGAACGGCCCCCGGTCAGGAACAGGGCGGGCTTGTCGAACGTGCCCGCGACATCAGGCCAGCCGACAATCAGGGGCATCTGGTCACCCAGCACAGGCAGGTTCAGCCGCCAGTGCGGCGGGCTGGATTTCAGGTCCAGCGACTGCAGAAAGAACGCGCGCAGGCCGGGGTCAGGGATATATTCGGCAAGGCGACGGTCCGCCTCGGCGCGCGTGGTGATCCCGTCAAGCGGCAGCGACTGCATGGCAGTGATGTGGCCCGTGTTATCATGGGCATAGGCCACGGGGGCAATATCGGCGACGATCAGGCGGCGGATCAGATCGGGCTGCGACAGCGCCAGCACCATAGCGGCCTTGCCGCCCATCGAATGGCCCAGCACATCCATCGGCGCGCCGCTGGCGGTGATGACCTGCGCCAGATCGGCGGCCATGGCGGGATAGCTGTGATCGGGGTCATGCAGGCTTTGCCCGTGATTGCGCAGATCGACGGCGACGACATCACGGGTGTCGGCCAGATGTTGCGCCACGACGCGCCAATTGCGGGCCGACCCGAACAGTCCGTGGACAATCAACAGCGGGGGCTGTGCATTGGGCGCGGTTGCGGAAAAATGCGTGATGTTCAGCATGGTTGATCGGTAATCCAATGGGATGACAGGTGCCAGTCGTATTGCTATCTGTAACGCTTGGCCCGCAAGCGCGGCGCGGAGCAAAGCATGAGTGCGATCACGATACAACAGATGGCGGATCGGGTGGCGGGCCTGCTGGAGGACCGGCTGCAGGCGCAAGGGGCGGATCTTGCGGCCAAGTTGCGCAAGGTGCGGCATCTGTTACCGGGACGGGTGCGGCAGGCGGCAGATCGTCTGGCGCGGGCAGGGGTGGATTCGCACAACCCCAAATTGCTGGTGCGGATTGATGAGGGCACGGTGGCGGCAGATTTTGACATCTGCGTGCGGCATCTGACAGCGATTGCGCCGGGCACAGGTTTTCTGCGCGGCGTGGTGCGGGTGGCGGTATCGGTCGGGCTGGGCCTGCTGGTGCTGGCGGCGGTGATCCTTGCGCTGCGTGGGGGGCTGTGACTGTTCACGGCGGCGATCCTTTGCTAATGCTGGCCTGAACGCAGTTCACGCAAGGCCCGATCCATGGAAGAGCTGACCAAGACCGAACAGCGCCACGCCGATCTGCGGGTACGGCTGATCGCGATTGCGGCGACGCAAATTGCGGCGGAGGGGGCGGCCTCGCTGAAAGCGCGCGATCTGGCGGCGCGGGCAGGTTGTGCGGTGGGGGCGATTTACAACGTTTTTGACGACATGACGGCCTTGGTGATGCAGGTGAACCTGCACAGCTTTGCGGCGTTGCAGACGGTTGCCGAAGCGGCGATTCGGGATGCGGCCCACCTTGGCCCGCGCGAACAATTGGTGCGCCTGGGGCAGGCGTATCTGGGGTTTGCGGTGGCGCAGTATCACCCGTGGCGCGCATTGTTTGAGGTCAGCGCGGATCTGGCGGTGGTGCCCGACTGGTATCAGGGCGCGCTGGATGCGTTGTTCGCCAGCATCGCCCCCCCGGTGCGGGCGTTGTTTCCAGCGCTGCCGCCGGATGACCTTGACCTGATGGTCGAGGCACTGTTTTCCGCCGTGCATGGCATTGTGCTGCTGGGTCTGCAAAACCGCGCGGCCCCGGCATCAACGGATGAAATCGCGCGCAAGATCGCGATGGTTCTGGGGCGTATCGGAAACTGACTGTGTCGTGAACGATGTTCAAATTTATCTTGAACGGCGTTCAAAATTTGCTATCCTGCATTCATGAACGATGTTCACGAAGGGATGGCGGCGATGTTCACAACCATACGGACACTGATACTGGGGGCGCAGGCGCGGGCCGAGGGGCAGGTGCGCGGGGCCTTTGCAATCGAGTTGATCGACGAAAAAATCCGCCAGTCGCAGGATGCATTGCGGGTGGCGAAAGGCGGGCTGGTGGGCCTGATGCAGCGCGAACAGGCAGAGTTGCGCCATATCGAGGGGCTGCTAATCCGGGTAACGGACCTGACCGCGCGGGCGGAATCGGCATTGGCGGCGGGCAACGAGGCGCTGGCGCTGGAGGCGGCAGAGGCCATTGCGGTGATGGAAAATGAACTGACGCTGCGGCGCACGACTGCGGCACGGCTGGAGGCGCGCATCCTGCGGCTGCGCCAGTCGGTGGAAACGACGCACCGGCGGATCATCGACCTGAAGCAGGGGGCGATTTCGGCGCGTGCAGTGCGGCAGGAACATGTCATCCAGCGCCGGATCAACACAACGCTGGCCGGGCAAAGCCCGATGGCGGAGGCGGAAGAGTTGATTGCAGGTGTGATGGGCGAGGACGACCCCTTCGCACAAAGCGAGATTCTGACGCGCATCGACCGTGGGCTGGACCGGGCCGATGTGGCCGACAGGCTGGCCGATGCGGGGCATGGGCCGGCGACGAAAATCACGGCGGCGACCGTTCTGGCGCGCCTGCGCAACAGCAACTGAACCTTGAAAGGAGATGAACATGCGACCGTATCAAACCGACAATACGCTGATCATGGGGATCAATATCATGGGGGGCTTGCTGGCTTACGGCTTGCTGGCAATCTCGTTGTGGCTATCGACCGACGTGCCGCTGGCGACCAAGGGCTATTGGGGGATGGCGGTGTTGCTACTGACCATCAGCATCATCAACGTGGTAAAATTCCGGCTTGAGGCAAAACAGGGCGAAGACCGCATCCGCCAGTTGGAAGAGGCGCGGAACGAGCGTCTGCTGGCGGAATATGTGACCGATCCGGGCAAGTGATGCGATGCGATCATGGCCCCCGGTTTGCGGGGGCCATTTTCGTTTGCGGGGTCAGAGGCGCGGGATAGAGCGCGGACCGCACGACGACAGTAACGGTGACAAATGCCACGTATAGTAGCAGATACCACGACCCGATCTTGGCAAAGCTGACCAACCCGTCAGGGGCCTGCCCCGCATAAAGCCAGGTGCCTGTGGCAGTGCCGACGTTTTCGGCAACCCACAGGGCAAAGGCAGCCAGACCCGCCGCCATGGGCAGCGGCATCCACCAGTCATGGGTCGAGATGCGAAACCAGATACGGGTGCGGGCATACAGGATCAGGGTGGCGGCGATCAGGATGTAGCGGATGTCGGGGCCGAAGTGATGGGCGAAAAAATTTATATAGATCGCGATGGCCAGAAGATACGTCCAGATCATCGGGGGATAAGGGGCGAAACGCATGTCGAAGATGCGGATGACGCGGGCCATGTAGGAGCCGACGGCGGCATACATGAAGCCGGAAAACAGGGGCACATTCATCACCTTGAACAGCGCGGGTTCGGGGTAAGCCCATGATCCGGCATTGACCTTGAACCATTCCATCGCGGTGCCGGTCAGATGGAACAGCAAAATCACCCGCGCCTCTTCCCATGTTTCCAGTCTGGTCCACAGGAAAACGCCTTGGGTGATGATGGCAAACAGGAACAGGGCGTCATAGCGCTGCAGCGGCCAGTCGGGTTGCCAGATCAGCTTGGTGCCGATGATGGCGGCAAGCAGCAGGCCACCGAACAGGCAGGCCCAGCCTTGTTTCAGCACGAACATCACGAATTCGGCGAGCCATAACGGTAGGAAAGCCCGCGCCCAGTCGCCAAGGCGGCGTTCAAGGCGGGGGGTGGTTTGGGGGCGGCGGTCTGTCAATTGTCCGTCACCGCGAGAAAGCCCGGTGGCACGCTGTCCGTCAGCCAGACACCATTTTCCGCACGAAAAAAAACATGCCCCGCCGCAGACATTGCCGCGCTGTCCACCTGCAGAACGACGGGTGCCCCATGCCGTTGACCAACCTTGCGGGCAGTTTCGGTATCGGCTGACAAATGGACATGATGGCGCGACTGCCGCGTCAGGCCATCCTGCAGAATCGGTTCAAGAAAACGGGTCGCGGTCCCATGATACAGTTGGGCCGGGGGTGCGGTCGAGGCTGCGGTGCGCGCCAAGGTCAAGGCGCTGTGCGACCAGTTCCCGATCTATCCGGGG
>JANNKX010000308.1:0-2282 GCA_031396505.1 Rhodobacterales bacterium | reverse complement strand
GGGGTCGGGGGTTCGAGCCCCCCCCTCGCCACCATTTAAAATCAATGGGTTACGTGGTATTTTTTGGTTGGCCGCAAGACCACTTCACAGCACGATTCACAGGTTACGTTCGCCATGTGTACTTTCGCGGCGATTTAATTGGGGGAATCTCTCCACGTTTTAGGGTTTCTACAACCTGGTTGGCCTCTTCTTTCGATTTAAAGCAGCCTATGTATTTGCCGCGATAGCGCACAAACCAGCTATCTGTGCGAGAAGCCCGAGAGATATGGTTTCCGCCAAATTCATAGATATCCGTATTTCGGGAGTTTTCTTCGCTGGTTGCTTTTCTGAGATTAATGAGTCGGCTGTCTGTTCGGTCGCGATTTATATGGTCAATTAATTTTGGCCATTCTCCATAGGTAATCGCCCACGCTGCCCGATGCGCCAGAAGGTATTTTTGTTTCAGTCTGCCCCATGGATAGCCTTGACAGTTCAATGTGTAGAGTGCGCGTGCACCATTGGATGTGCGAAACAAAAAACCAGTTTCAGGATCGTATCGAAGAAGTTCGCGGAGTTGATCAATGGGCATAGTCGTTGTCTTCGTCATTTCACAGCTTTCGTTCTGGCCTTGTGCTTTTCCAGCTTGATCACCGCCGATTCCGCGATGCGTGGGTCGCTGTGCAGGTAGTGTTTTTCGAGAATCGTTTCGACCGATGCCAGGCTGTGGCCGGTGATCGAGACAATCTCTGGCGTGGTACAGCCCGCCACCGCAAGGCGCGTGACCGCCGTTCCCCGCAGATCGTGAAACGTCAGGCCGGCGGGTTGGAACTTGCGCCAGCTGGTCTTGAAGCCACTCCCCGTCCAAGGCGTGCCGCGGCTGGTGGTGCAGATGGTGACGGCAATGCGCGGGGTAGCGTCCAGCAGGGCTTTCAGTGCCTTGGTCACCGGCACGCGCACCCGCGCGCCGGTCTTGGTCTGGTGGATGTTCAGCGCGGATCCGTCATAGGCCGCCCATGTCAGCGCCAGCAGGTTGCCGCTGCGTTGCCCGGTTTCCAGCGCAAGCATGGCTGGCAGGCGGATGTGGGCGGGCATGGCGTCTATCAGCGCCAGATCGGCTGGGGCATAGACCTTGTCCACCCGCGTGCCGCGATAGACGCGCGCCAGATTGCGTTCCAGCGGGTGGGCCGGGATGCGGCGGCGGTTCCATGCCCAAGACAAGATGGCCTGCAGCACCGACAGGCGGTAGTCAGCCTGCCGGGGGTGCTGCATCGCCATGCCGTCGCGCCAGTCCAGCATCATGCCGCGCAGGGCCGGGTTGGCCAGCGCCTTGATCGGCAGATCGCCGTATTCGCCCTCGATCGTGGTGATGCAGCGGACGTAGCCTTTGCGGGTTTCATCGGCCAAGCCCTTGAAGGCGGCAGAGGCGCGGTAGGCATCGATGATGTCCTGCAGGGTGCCGCTGGCGGCGCGGGCGGGCCTGGTCTTGCAGGCGACCGCAGCTTGCCATTCGGCGATGAATTCCGGCGTTCCTGAAGCGCTGGTCAGCCGCGGCCCCCCGCGCCAGGCGTAGTAATAAATGACCCTTGTGCCATCCGCCAAGGTGGCGGGGCGTTTATACAGGCCTGGGGTTTGCACGTTGTGCCTTCCTGGCGCGCCAGGCTTCCAATCCGTCGTCATCCTTGACGGCTACCCCGGCGGGGCTGATTCTGTAAATGATGCCGGCTGCCTCGATCACGATCACAGCGCCGGTGGCATTGGCCACCTTGGCCGCGCGGGTGAGATCGGACTGGCGAGGGCTGGTGCGGCGGGTCATTGCGCCACCAATCTAAATTCTTGGTGGTGCAGTTTCATCCAGAGCACTTCGGTACGTTTCTTTGCACCATCTGCCAGTGATGCACGTTCGACGCGCATCCATCCCTGCAAGGCGTCGTCATAAAGCGGCATCGGATAGCCTGACAGGATGACCTGCCCCTGCAGGCCCCGCAGAAAGTCCAGCAGATTGACGTGGTCTTCGTGGTCAAGTTTGTGTGCGTAGCGCTTTCCTGCTTTCGCCCGAGTATCCCAATGATAAGGCGGATCAACATAGTGCAGAGTGTCTGGCCCGTCATGTGTGGCCATAACCAAACGCGCATCGCGCTTTGTAATTGTGACACCGCGCAACCGCTCTACCGTCTTGGATAGCGCATCTGGAAGCCCAACCCAATCATGCGCCGGCGTCGATCCTAAGCGATTGCTGTTGGCGCGAAAGCCGCTTTTCTTGTGAACCGAATTCGACCCAAAGCCCATGAAAGAGCGGATGACCA
>JANNKX010000300.1:0-2545 GCA_031396505.1 Rhodobacterales bacterium | reverse complement strand
TACCACAACGCCACCAAGGCCGTTCCAGATGCGCAACCGCGCCGTTTCAGTGCCTTGGGTCAGCATTGCGATGAATTCAAAACCGTCCTTGTCTGTCCCGCCCCAGTTGCCCGCGACCTGTGACAAAGGATCCTGTGCATGCAGCGGCATCGCGCAGACGGTCAGACAGGCGGCAAGGGCAAAACTCTGCATCACGGGCTCCATTCTTCGCTGCGCGCACCCTGCCCGATTGCCAAGACCCTGACCACTCAGGATTTCCCTACCCCATCAGGCGCTTTGCAAGCGCAGTCTGGCGCGCAATCACGGCCGGCAGATCAACCGTCATCATCTGCCCATCCGCCACCACGCGCCGCCCTTCGACAAACAGATCGCGCACCCGCCCCGGCCCGCACATCACCAGTGCCGCGACCGGATCCCATGCCCCGGCGGCCTCGATCCCGCGCATGTCCCAGATTGCGATATCGGCGCGCCTGCCCGGCGCCAGCACCCCGCAATCGCCGCGCCCCAACACCTGCGCACCGCCAAGCGTGGCAATCTCCAGCGCCTCACGCGCGCTCATCGCATCCGCACCAAGGGACACGCGCTGCAACAGCATGGCTTGGCGCGCCTCGGCGATCAGATTGCCCGCGTCATTCGATGCCGATCCATCGACCCCAAGACCCACCGAAATGCCCGCATCCCGCATCGCACGAATAGGCGCGATGCCCGACCCGAGTCTACAATTCGAACATGCGCAATGCGCAATTCCTGTCGCAGACCGCGCGAAACTTGCAATTTCCGAACTATCCAACTTTACGCAATGCGCATGCCACACATCCGGGCCCGTCCAACCCAGATCTTCGGCATATTGCCCCGGACGGCAGCCAAACTTTGCCAGCGAATAGGCAATGTCTTCGTCATTCTCGGCCAGATGAGTATGCAGCATGACGCCTTTGTCACGCGCCAGCAGCGCCGCTTCCCGCATCAGATCCCGGCTTACCGAAAACGGCGAACAAGGCGCGATGCCCACACGGCACATCGCCCCCTCGCCTGCGTCGTGAAACGCATCCACCACGCGTATGCAGTCGTCCAGAATTGCTGCTTCCCGCTCCACCAGACTGTCAGGCGGCAATCCCCCGGCAGACTCGCCAATGCTCATGGCACCCCGCGTCGGATGAAACCGCAAGCCCACCTCGCGTGCGGCCGCAATCGTATCATCCAGCCGCGCGCCATTCGGGTACAGATACAGATGATCCGATGTCATCGTGCAGCCCGACAGCGCCAGTTCCGCCAGCCCTACCTGTGCGGACACAAACATTTCTTCCGGCCCGAACCGCGCCCAGATCGGGTACAGCGTCTTCAACCAGCCAAACAGCAGTGCATCCTGCCCCCCCGGCACCACCCGCGTCAGCGTTTGGTACAGATGATGGTGCGTATTCACCAATCCCGGCGTCACCACGCACCCCGCCGCCTCCACCACCGCCCCGTTCGTGGCCAGCCCCTGCCCCACAGCCGCGATCACCCCGCCCCGGATCAGCACATCACTGCCCGGCACCTCGCGCCGCGCGCCGTCCATGGTCACCACGACCGCAGCACCCCGGATCAGAATCTCATGCACGATATGCCTCTTTACTCTCTATCCGAAAATATCCTCGGGGCTGCGCGCCAATGGCGCGGGGGGCACCCCCCCTAGTTCAGCAGAGCCATGGCTTGGGCATGTACCTGTCCATTCGCCGCCGCCAGCACGCGCCCGCCCTGTTGGCAGGGCCGCCCTTCCCAATCCGTAACAATTCCGCCGGCCGCTTCGATGATCGCAATCGGGGCCTGCACATCATAGGCCTGCAAGCCCGCCTCGATCACCAGATCAATCTGCCCTGCCGCGATCAATGCGTAGGCATAGCAATCCATGCCGTAGCGCGTTAGGCGCATCTGCGGCACCACCCGGCGAAACGCAGCCGCCTCGTCCGGGGTGCCGACTTCCGGGAATGTGGAAAACAGGATGGCCTGCCGCAATGGCCGCGGCGCGCGCGTGCGCAGCGCGTGTCGACCCACTGGCCCATTGACTTCGGCACGGCCAAAGCCGCCCTCGAACCGCTCGCCAATATAGGGTTGATCAATAATGCCATAAAGCGGCCCGGTCTCATCCGCGACCGAGATCAGGACCCCCCATGTTGGCGTGCCCGACAGATAGCCCCGTGTGCCGTCAATCGGGTCCAGCACCCATGTCAGGCCGCTGATGCCTGCCACTGCACCGAATTCCTCGCCCAGAATGCCGTCTTGTGGGCGGCGCTGTGCAAGCACCATCCGCATCGCCTGTTCGCTTTCGCGATCCGCGACTGTCACCGGATCAAAGCGGTGGCTTTCCTTGTTGTCCGCCACCAATCCGTCGGCACGAAAATGCCGCAGTGTTGCCACCCGCGCCACATCGGCAAGTGCATGCGCCACAGACACCAGCGCATCCATCTCTGACTGTTTCAGAACTGCCATCAGTCTTGGTCCTGCATTGATCCGTCACCCCCATGGGCGCTAACGTCCCATCGGGGCAAGGTCAAGCTGGCAGGCTTCA
>JANNKX010000282.1:0-3446 GCA_031396505.1 Rhodobacterales bacterium | reverse complement strand
TGTGAATACAGACGCTTGCGCAATGCCAGCGCGCGGTCGATCCTCGTGGTGAACCATGCCGCATCAATCTGTGCCAACGGATCGCGGTCCAGCATCCGCGCAATGATCTTTGATTTTGTGTTGACCGTCACCAACCCCAGTGGCCGCCGGTCCGCATCCTCAAGCACCGCCAGCGCACCGGGGTTCAGGCTTTGAGTGCGCCGGTCGGTGACCAGTTCATCCGCATAAACCCACGGAAAGCCATGGCGGATCGCACGCGCCTCGGCCTTGGGTTTCAGGCGCACGACCGGGCGGCCATGGCTGGCCTCGGGCGTATCTTCGGCGGGGGGAATGGGCAAAGGGATGATCATGATGATCACCCCTCTACATGACTTCGCCGGGCATTCAAACGGTCAGTTCGCAATCACCGCCGGTCCGGTATCTGCGCGCGCAACAACCGCCTGGACAGGGCCGGACAATTCGCGCCGCAGCACCTGCACCAGCCGTTCCATCACGACCACACGCTGAGTTCGTCCGGCCGCCTCCTCTGCCAGCGCACGCCCGCCACCAGCGGCCTTGACGTCGGCGATCACAAGGCGCGGCCCGTCAATCACCTGTCCGGTGGCGGCGTCGCGCACGGTCAGGGTAAACTGCATCGAATGGGTCCCGCCAACAGAATAGCGTGTCTTTTCCGTCAGACAGTGGAACCGCGTCACCGTCACGTCGACAATCGCGGCGCGGCCGTTGTTCATGCCATCTGTCGCCGTGCCAAGCGCCTCACCGACGATCTGGCGCACCTGTTCATGACGGTTGCCCAACGGCTCGCCACGCCAGACGATGTCGGCCAGCGGGTAAAACACATTGGCCTCTGACGCCCGCAGGGTTGACGGGACGATCACATTGAAATCCTGCACATTATAAAGCGGCACGCGCGCCGTTTCCGACACCCCCGCGACATCGCGCCCCTGTGTGGCCAACGTAAAGCCATTTTCCTGCGCGACGACACTGCGCGACACGGATTCGGGTTGCCCACAGGCCGTCAGCAACACAGCACCGGCCAGCAAGCCAACGATACGGATCAATTGCATGACATCATCCTCCGGGGGATCATTCCCCTTACAGACTCGCTTTTGCGCGCCTATTGTGACCAGATTGAGGAAAATCAGGTTCAAACTTGGGACAATTTCGCCTCGAATCGTCTTAATGTGCAATGTCCTTGACCGTTGTCTGCAAAAATACGGCTTACCCCGCGCAAAAGGGCAATGGCCTTGGTTGTTAGCGCTAACGCGAACTGATAAAGATCGCTGCAAGCCAAAGAAAGGTCGGTGCGACATGTCCTTGAACACCACGATTGCGCAGGTCACCGAACGGATCCGCACAAGGTCGCAGCCGTTTCGGCAGGGGTATCTTGACCGCATGGCCCGCGCAATCGCGGCGGGCACGGTGCGCAGCCATCTTTCCTGCGGCAATCAGGCCCATGCCTATGCCGCGATGGGTGAGGACAAGGATCGGCTCGCAGACGGGCGGGCGCCAAACATTGGCATCGTGACCGCCTACAATGACATGCTGTCCGCACATCAGCCCTATGAACGCTATCCGGACCTGATCCGCACGGCGGCACGCAATGCGGGTGCGACAGCACAGGTGGCGGGCGGTGTGCCCGCAATGTGTGATGGTGTCACACAAGGCCAGCCGGGAATGGAGCTGTCACTGTTTTCACGCGATGTGATCGCCTTGGCGGCCGGTGTTGCGTTAAGCCATAATTGCTTTGATGCCGCAATTTATCTGGGCGTGTGTGACAAGATCGTACCGGGCCTTGTCATGGCCGCTGCAACCTTCAGCCATGTCCCGGCGATTTTCGTGCCTGCTGGCCCCATGGTTTCCGGGCTGCCCAATGACGAAAAATCGAAGATACGAAATGCCTTTGCTGCGGGCGAAATCGGGCGTGATGCCCTGATGGCGGCCGAAATGGCAAGCTATCATGGGCCGGGAACCTGCACCTTCTATGGGACAGCCAACACCAACCAGATGCTGATGGAATTCATGGGTCTGCATTTGCCCGGTGCCAGCTTTGTGAACCCCGGCACGCCACTGCGCGAAGCGATGACGATTGCGGCTGTGGAACAGGCCGCGCGGATTACGGCCTTGGGAAATGCGTTTCGTCCTGTCGGAGACATTCTGGACGAGCGCGCCTTTGTAAATGGCATCGTCGGGCTGATGGCCACAGGCGGATCGACGAACCTTGTCCTTCACCTGCCGGCCATGGCACGTGCTGCAGGCATCATGTTGGACCTTGAGGACTTTGCCGATATCTCTGCGGTCGTGCCGCTGATGGCCAAGGTCTATCCGAACGGTCTGGCGGATGTGAACCATTTCCACGCGGCGGGTGGCCTGTCGTACATGATTGGCGAATTGCTGGAAGCGGGTCTGATGCACGCCGATGCCAAGACAATTCTGGGAGACGGGCTTGATCTTTACCGTCAGGAACCAACGCTGCGCGATGGGAAACTGACGTGGACTGCCGGCACAAACCAAAGCCTGAATGAAAAAATCCTGCGCCCGGTGGCCACGCCTTTCGCGGGATCGGGTGGGTTAAAACAACTGTCTGGCAATCTGGGGCGCGGGGTCATCAAGGTTTCGGCAGTGGCACCCGAACGCCATGTGATCGAGGCACCCTGCCGGATTTTCCATGACCAAGGCAGCGTCAAAGACGCGTTCAAGGCGGGTGAATTCACGTCTGACACGATTGTTGTGGTCCGGTTTCAGGGGCCGCAGGCGAACGGAATGCCGGAATTGCATTCGCTGACACCCACACTATCGGTGTTGCAGGAACGCGGGTTGAAGGTGGCGCTGGTGACCGATGGGCGCATGTCGGGGGCATCAGGCAAAGTGCCCGCCGCCATTCACGTCAGCCCCGAGGCGGCGTGTGGTGGACCGCTGGCGCGGTTGCGCGACGGTGATGTTGTGCGGTTGGATGCGGTGGCGGGCACATTGACGGCGCTGGTTGACGACTTTGACACCCGCACACCGATCGTGGCCGATCTTTCGGCCAATGCGCAAGGGATCGGGCGCGACCTGTTCGAGGTATTTCGCCGCAATGCGGGCCCCGCTACATCAGGTGCGGCCCTCGTTGTCTGACACCGCCACCGCCCGTG
Source organism: Rhodobacterales bacterium (assembly GCA_031396505.1). GTDB lineage: Bacteria > Pseudomonadota > Alphaproteobacteria > Rhodobacterales > Rhodobacteraceae > JAAFHS01. Next base: position 312 of record JANNKX010000282.1, on the reverse strand, counting down.
CCGACCCTGCGCGGCCTGTCGCACGGCGCAATTCCTTTGAAAGGACATCTGGATGACCCCCGCTGAACAATCCCGCGCCGCACATGACATCTGCCGCCTCGCCCCCGTGGTGCCGGTATTGGTGATTGATGATCTGGCACATGCTGTCAAACTGGCCGCGGCCCTTGTGGCAGGCGGGCTTCCCGCGCTTGAGGTCACCTTGCGCACACCGGTCGCACTCGACGCGATCCGCATGATGGCAGAGGTACCGGGCGGACATGTGGGGGCGGGCACGCTGCTGACCCCTGCCGATGTCAAGGCCGCCAAGGCGGC
>JANNKX010000233.1:0-18899 GCA_031396505.1 Rhodobacterales bacterium | reverse complement strand
CCGCTGCATAGGGTGCCGTCGCAAAGCCCGCGACAACCGAGCTTAGCACCAGCATGAACACCGGGATCGCCCACCGTGGCAGCCGCTCACGCAGAACCTGCTGACGGTGCCTGTGATGGGGGCGGTGGTGATGCCTGCGGGGGCGGTGGCGGCCTTGCTGGCCCCCTTTGGCCTCGCCGCCCCGGCGTTGTGGGTGATGGAGCAGGGGGCGGCGTGGATATTGTATGTGGCGCGCGTGGTGGCCGACATGGACGGGTCTGTGACAGGGATTGTCGAGCCGGGCCCTTGGGTTTTGCCGTTGGTGACGCTGGGCGGCGCATGGCTGGTGATCTGGCAGGAACGATTGCGGCTGTGGGGGGGGCTGCCGTTGATGTTGGCGCTGCTGCTGTGGACGCAGGCGGCGCGGCCGGTGGCAATCATTGATGCGGAAGGCGGCGTTGTCGGCCTGTTGGGGCCGGATGGCCGGGTACTGTCGGCGCCCAAAGGGGCCAGCTTTGCCGTGAAAAGCTGGCTGGAAAATGACGGCGATCTGGTCGGGCAAGATATTGCAGCAGCGCGTGCGGGCTTTGATGGGCCACGCGCGGCGCGGGTGTTCCGGTTGGGCGAATGGCGCGGGATCATGCTGTCGGGACGGGGGGCTGCGGCGCAACTGGCGTCGGCTTGTGCGGCGCATGATCTGGTGGTGCTGCGCGCAGATGCGATTGATGTGCCGGAAGGGTGCAACGTGGTGGACGCGGCACTTTTGGCCAGCACAGGCCCGCTTGGCGTTTGGGTCACGGGGGACGCGCTGCGCCTGCATCCGACACAGGTTGCGCAGCGGCGGTGGTCGCCGCAAGCTGTGTCGCCGGTCGTCATCATGCGGCGACCGGACCGCGCGATTGCAGGCGCGGCACCCGATCAGTAACTGCGCAACAAGCCCACAAGGCGACCTTGCACTTTGACCAGATGGTCAGGATAGACGCGCGTTTCATAGGCGGGATTTGCCGCCTCAAGCGCGATCATTCCACCACGCCTGCGGAAACGTTTCAGCGTGGCCTCCTGGTCTTCGACAAGTGCGACGATGATATCGCCATTATCCGCTGTCGCCTGTTCACGGATCACCACGATGTCACCATCGTTGATGCCTGCCTCGATCATCGAATCGCCTTTGACTTCAAGCGCGTAGTGGTTGCCGCGCCCCGTTAGCATCGACCCCGGCACGGCGACATGATGGCTGACTTCGGAGATCGCCTCGATCGGCACGCCGGCGGCGATGCGACCCATCACAGGCAGTTCCATCGCGTGAACCTGCGAAATATCCATCGCACCCTTGGGCAGCACCGGGCGGTCGCCCTGAATGACCTTTGGGTTAAAGCCGGGCTTTTCCATCGCGTCGGGCAGTTTGATGATTTCAATTGCCCGCGCCCGGTGCGCCAGACGGCGGATGAAACCGCGTTCCTCCAGCGCCGTGATCAGACGGTGAATGCCCGACTTTGAGCGCAGATCAAGCGCCTCTTTCATTTCGTCAAAGGAGGGTGGCACGCCGTCACGGTCCATCCGGCCCTTGATGAAATCCAACAGTTCCATTTGTTTGCGCGTCAGCATCGGCACCCCTCCGGTGGCAGCGTTTCACGCAATGTTCTGCCCGTGTTCCCGGTTTGTGTCAAGTGTTTTGCGAATCAGTCAGCGCAGAGGTAGATATTCCACGATGTCGCCGACGGCACGCGGGCCATCGCCAATCGGGCGGATCAGCAGGGCGTCGGCCTTGGACAGGATCGACAGCAAGGACGAATCCTGCCGGTCAAAGGGCGTGATCACCGGCATGTCGCCATCCGAAAGGCGGGCGCGCATGTAATGGGCACGCGGGCCATTACCGTCGACGGCCTGTCCGAGTTTTGCGCGACGTGCCGCCTGCGGCACAGTGCCCCCACCTTGCAGGGCATGCAGCAATGGCAACAGGAACAGATGCGCGCAGACGATCGCGCTGACCGGGTTGCCGGGCAGGCCCAACATCACGCCGTCGCCAAACCGTCCGGCCATCAGGGGTTTGCCGGGGCGCATCGCGATTTTCCAGAAGCTGGGCGCAAAGCCCAGATCGCCCGCGACGCGCGCCACCAGATCGTGGTCGCCCACGGATGCGCCACCGATGGTGACGATCACATCGGCCCCGGAGGCAAGCTCCAGCAATGTACGCAGGGCAGGCACGGTATCCCGGGCGATGGGCAGCATCCGCACCTCGGCCCCCGATGCCTCGGCAAGGGCGGCAATGGCAAAGCTGTTGGAGGCGATGATCTGATCCGGGCCCGGAACCTCGCCCGGCATGACCAGCTCATCGCCGGTGGGGATGATGGCAATGACAGGGCGGCGCGTGACAGTGATTTGCGGCACATTCATCGCGGCCAGCAAGGCAAGATCATGCGCATGCAGGCGGCGGGGGGGCAGGGCATCGCCTGCGTGAAAATCCTGCCCTGCGGGGCGGATATTGGTGCCAGTGTCCGCGTTTGGCTTTATCGTGATCGTATCGCCTGCGCGATCGACATCTTCCTGAATGATGACACGCGTGGCCCCGGCAGGGACGGGCGCGCCGGTGAAAATGCGCAGCGCCTGTCCCGGCGCGATGGCACCGGCAAAGCTGTGGCCTGCGCCAGCCTCGCCAATGACATGAAAGGTCTCACCTTGGGCGGGATCGCCCTGCAGGGCATAGCCATCCATGGCGGATGCGGCAAAGGGGGGCTGGTCACGCAGTGCATGGGCAGGTGCGGCGAGATAGCGCCCGGCGGCGTGCCGCAGGGAAATGAGTTCGGTCGGCAAGGGCAGGGCGAGGGCTAGAAGACGGGCCAGCGCCTGTTCAACTGTCATCATCATGTCGCCTCGTAACGACCTGATTTACCGCCATCTTTCAGTGTCACAGCGATACCCTCGATGACCATCCCCTTCTCGGCGGCCTTCAGCATGTCATAGACCGTAAGCGCAGCCACCGCGACTGCGGTCAATGCCTCCATCTCTACGCCGGTCTGGCCGCTGGTCTTGACGGTGGCTGTGATACGCACGCCGGGAAGTGCGTCGTCCGGTGTCAGATCAAGGCTGACCTTGGTGATGGGCAGTGGGTGGCACAGCGGGATCAGATCGGCGGTCTTCTTTGCCCCCATGATACCCGCAAGGCGCGCCACCGCCAGCACATCGCCCTTTTTTGCCCGGCCCTCGATCACAAGTGCCAGTGTTTCGGCTGACATGCGCACCTGACCCTGCGCCACGGCAATACGATCGGTGACAGGCTTGCCCGAGACATCGACCATGTGGGCATGACCCTGCCCGTCGAAATGCGTGAGGCCGGTCATAATCCACCTTGTGCTGTCAGTGGTTTGGCAAGGATCGCGCGCGTAGCCGCCGCCACGTCTGTTTGCCGCATCAACGATTCCCCGATCAGAAAACAGCGCGCGCCGTAAGCAGCAAGGTCGGCCAGATCGGCAGGCGTGTACAAGCCTGATTCCGACACGATCATACGGTCTTCCGGTACGCGCCGGGCGAGGTCGCGGGTGGTTTCCAGCGTGACCTCGAATGTATGCAGATTGCGGTTGTTGATGCCGATCAGTCCTGATTTGAGCAGCGCTGCGCGTTCCAGTTCGGCCCGGTCATGCACCTCGATCAGCACGTCCATGCCCCAATGGGTTGCGGCGGCTTCCAGTTCGGCTGCCTGCGCGTCTGACAGCGTCGCCATGATCAGCAGAATGCAATCGGCATGCAACGCGCGCGATTCCGCGATCTGATAGGGGTCATACATGAAATCCTTGCGCAGGCACGGCAGTTTGGTTGCAGCCGACGCTTGCAGCAAAAATTCATCGGCGCCCTGAAACGACGGCGTGTCGGTCAGCACGGACAGACAAGTGGCACCGCCATCCTCATACGCTTTGGCCAGCGCGGGCGGATCGAAATCCGCGCGGATCAGGCCTTTGGACGGGCTGGCCTTCTTGATTTCGGCGATCAGGCCATAGCCCGGACTCGCCGCAGCTTTCAGTGCGCGTGCAAATCCGCGTGCCGGGGGGGCCGCGCGCGCGGTGTCTTCGACCTGTTCCAGCGGACGTGCGGCCTTGCGCGCGGCAACCTCTTCCAGTTTGTAGGTCTTAATACGGTCAAGAATTGTGCTCATTCGCTTTGCCTAGACAAGGTGGTGCGTGATTGAAAGGCCGTTCGCGGCAGGGCGACTGAAATTTTCAGGAATAATAACCTCAGTTGGCGTGGGTGATCCGGGCCAGCGTGGCCAGTTTCGCGGCTGCCGCCCCTGAATCGATACTTTCTGCCGCGATCGCCACACCGTCCTTCAGGCTTGTCACACGGTCTGCCACGATCAGGGCGGCAGCGGCGTTCAGCAGGACTGCGTCGCGGTAAGCGCCCTTCGCCCCGCGCAGCAAAGCGCGAAAGGCGACGGCGTTTTCTGCGGGGGTTCCGCCAAGGATCGCCGTAAACGGGTGGGGTGAAAGGCCGCCATCTTCGGGGCTGATTTCAAATTCGTGGATCGCGCCGTTTTCGAGCGCGGCAACCTTGGTGGGAAGGGCGATGGAAATCTCGTCCGTGCCATCACCGCCATGCACGAGCCAGGCTTTTTCTGACCCGAGCGCCAGCAGCGTTTCGGCCATCGGACGGATCAGGGCAGGCGAAAACGCCCCGGTCAGCTGGCGTTTCACGCCCGCCGGATTGGTCAGCGGCCCAAGGATGTTAAAGATCGTGCGCGTGCCCAGCTCTGCGCGCGCGGGCATCACGTGGCGTATGGCGGGGTGGTGCATGGGGGCCATCATGAAGCCGATGCCAGCCTCGCGCAGGCAGCGTTCCACCACGTCGGAGCCGACCATCACATTCAAGCCCATTTCGGTCAGCGCATCGGCCGCACCCGATTTTGACGACAGGTTGCGGTTACCGTGTTTGGCCACCACGACACCTGCACCGGCCACAACGAATGCGGTGGCGGTGGAGATGTTGAGCGTGCCCTTGCCGTCACCGCCGGTACCCACGATGTCCATGGCCCCCGGCGGGGCTTTTACGGGATTGCATTTGGACCGCATCACGGATGCGGCGGCGGCATATTCATCGACCGTTTCCCCCCGCGTGCGCAGAGCCATCAGGAATCCGCCCATCTGTGCAGGCGTGGCGTCGCCTTCAAAGAAAGCGGTAAAGGCGACCTCGGCTTCGATCCGCGTCAGGGCGCGGTCGGCGGCGATGCCAATCAGGGGTTTCAGGGCATCGCTCATGCAGGCACGTGCGCCATGTCAAGAAAGTTGCGCAGCAACGCATGCCCATGTTCGGACGCAATGCTTTCGGGGTGAAACTGCACGCCTTCGATGCGGTGATCCTTGTGGCGCAGGCCCATGATGGTGCCATCATCAAGCCAGGCCGTCACCTCAAGGCAACCCGGTAAGGTGGCGCGGTCCACGATCAAACTGTGATAGCGGGTGGCCACAAAGGGCGAGGGCAGGCCCGCGAACACGCCTTTGCCGCCATGATGCATGGTGCCCATCTTGCCATGCACAATCTGGTGGCACCGCACGACATTGCCGCCAAAGGCCTGTCCGATGGTCTGATGGCCAAGACAGACGCCCAGCAGAGGAATGCCCGCCTCTGCCGCTGCCAGCGTCAGGGGCAGGCAGATGCCCGCCTGCGCCGGATCACAAGGGCCGGGCGACAACACAATGGCCGAAGGACGCAACGCCATGGCGGCCTGCACATCCATGGCGTCATTGCGCACAACGCGCACATCAGCGCCCAGTTCGCCCAGATAATGCACCAGGTTGTAGGTAAAGCTGTCGTAGTTATCAATCAGAAGCAGCATGATGGATACAACCGTTCGTGTTCAGATGAGGTGCGGGCAGCGCTAGCTTCACCTTATCACTGATCCGCAGGGGTGTGTAAACCGCGAGGGGCGTGCAAGTGCCTGTGGCATCAGGTGGTCTGGGCCGCGCGCAGGGTCCAGTCGATAACGATGGTCCTGTGATCCGGCAAATTGGTGCCGGACAAGAGGGTCAGAATCAGGTCGGCGGCATGGGTGCCGATCAGGCGGGGCTGCGGATCGATCGTGGTGATTGTCGGATGCGAAATGCCCGCGATTTCATAGGCGCCAAAGCCCGCAATCGCGATGTCGCCGGGGACGGCAACGCCACGCCGCTGGCATTCGGTCAACGCGCCAAAGGCGCTGAGGTCAGAGACACAGATGACGGCTTGGGTACTGGGCAGCGTGTCGAGAAGCCTGCCCATCGCGGCCGCCCCTTCGCGCATCGAAATCGGCGGCGCACCTGCGCCGATCAGGCGATCCGCATGCAACCCATGACGTTGCATGGCACCGACAAAGCCGCGACGGCGGTCTGCCCCGCGCGTGTCGCCGTCCGTATCGCCGCCAATAAAGGCGATGCGCGTCAGGCCCTTCGCGACAAGGTGATCAACCATGCCATGCATCGTCGCCGCGTTCGAAAACCCCACGACATGGCCAATCGGGTCTGCTGGCAGATCCCAGGTTTCAATTACCGGAATACCCGCGTTTGCCAGCAGGTTGCGCGCGCGCGCCGTATGACGCCCGCCTGTCACGACAATCGCCTCGGGCCTGCGGCGCAGCAGTTGTTCGATCAGACGTTCCTCGCGCGCCAGATCATAGCCGCTGTAGGCCAGCAGCACCTGCAAGCCGCCATCGGCAAGGCGTTCGGACAGCGCGTCGACGGTATCGGCAAAGTTGGCGTTGTTGATCGACGGGATGGTGACAGCAACGAATTTCGTCTTTTGCGTGCGCAGATTTGCAGCCGTGGCGTCAAGGACATAGCCCAGATCATCGGCAATCTTGCGGATGCGCATCCGCGTGGCCGCACTGACCGAGGTGTCGGATTTGAAGGCGCGGCTGACGGTCATTACCGAGACATCGGCGGCAATGGCCACGTCCTTCATCGTTTTTGCAGCGGGTTTTGGCGGGGTGTCATGCATCCGGGATCAGATGCCCGACAGATGCGTGCGCAACTGTGCGATGATGATATCGGGCGCGGCTTCGATATCGGCCACAAGGTGCGGCTCGTCCGGGGTTGGCGGTTCCAGTGTGGCAAGCTGGCTGTCCAGCAGCGATGGCGGCATGAAATGACCGGGACGGGCGGCCATGCGGTCCAGCAGCGTGGCACGTTGGCCGCGCAGATACAGAAACGTAACTGGCGCGCCCGCAACCTCGCGGATCAGGTCGCGGTAGGCGCGTTTCAGGGCCGAACAGGCCACGATCACATCATCGGGCAACAGCGTTTGCCCGACGCAGCGCAGCCACGGCGCGCGGTCGGTATCATCCAAGGGCGTGCCACTGCGCATCTTGGCGATGTTGGCGGGCGGGTGCAGGCTGTCGCCATCGACAAAGGCGATCCCCAATGCCCGCGCCAGACCGGCACCGATCATGCTTTTGCCGCAGCCGGACACGCCCATCACGACAACACGCATCACAGTGAAGCCGTGATGCCACCATCGACATAGATGGTGGTGCCGTTGACAAAAGATGAGGCCGCCGAGGACAAAAAGATGCAGGCACCAACAAGTTCCTCGACATTGCCCCAGCGGCCCGCAGGCGTGCGTTTGGCCAGCCAGTCACTGAACGCCGGATCATCGACAAGCGCCTTGTTGAGGGGCGTGTTGAAATACCCCGGTGCCAGAGCGTTACATTGTAATCCGTACTTTGCCCAATCGGTTGCCATGCCCTTTGTCAGATTTGAAACCGCACCCTTGGTGGCGGTGTAGGGCGCGATTCCTGGGCGGGCCAGTGCGCTTTGCACGGATGCGATGTTGACGATCTTGCCCGTGCCACGTTTGATCATGTGGCGCGCAACGGCCTGGCCCACATGGAAGACGGAGGCGATGTTGGTTTGCAGCAGGCGTTCGAACGCGTCGGCGGGAAATTCCTCCAGCGGGCCGCGATGCTGCATCCCGGCGTTATTCACCAGAATGTCAATCGCGCCGATGTCAGCCTCAAACCCGTCTATCGCCGCGCGCACGCCTGTGTGGTCGGTGGCATCAAAGGCCAGCATCCGCACGGTGAACCCTTCGTCGCGCAATGTCGCGGCAGCGGCGGTCAATTTCGCCGTATCGCGCCCGTTCAGCACGATTTCGGCCCCCGCTGCCGCCAGCCCCCGTGCAAGCGCAAAGCCGATCCCCTGCGATGATCCGGTGACAAGCGCGCGCTTTGTGCGCAGATCAAACAGGCTCAGGCTCATGATGTACCTTTGGCTCTCGACAGATGAAATTTTCTTCGGCTATGTTATCGATAACATGTATCGCCACCGGTTCGGCGTCAATCCAGAAAGCCCGTCATGACGAAAGCGGAAATTTTGCAAGTCGGGGCTTATCCCGAATGGGATCAGGCGCCGCTTGATGCGGCCTTTACCGCGCATCGGTATTTTGAGGCGGCAGACAAGGCGGCGATGCTGGCGCAGGTTGGCCCACGGGTGCGTGCGATTGCTACGCGCGGCGATCTGGGGGCCAGTGCGGCAATGATTGCGGCCTGTCCAAACCTTGAAATCATCGCCGTCTATGGGGTGGGCTATGACGCGGTTGATCTGGCGTCCTGCCGTGCGCGCAGTATCCATGTGACCAACACGCCGGACGTGTTGACAAAGGATGTGGCCGATCTGGGTGTGGCGATGATGCTGACGCAGGCACGCGGTATGGTGGGGGCGCAAACGTGGGTCAGGGACGGCAGTTGGGTGGCCAAGGGCGGCTATCCGCTGCAAAACCGGGTCTGGGGCAAACGCGCAGGGATTTTGGGCCTTGGACGCATCGGGCATGAAGTGGCGCGGCGGCTGGTGGGGTTCGACATGGACATCGCCTATTGCAGCCCGGCACCGAAGGATTATGCGCAAGACTGGACTTATACGCCCAGCGTGGTCGATCTGGCGGCGCATTCCGATTTTCTGTTCGTGACGCTCGCGGCGTCTGCGGCGACACGGCACATCGTGAACCGGCAGGTCATCGCGGCCCTGGGGCCGCAGGGGACGCTGATCAACATCAGCCGGGCTGCAAACATTGATGAGGGCGCGCTGCTGGATGCACTGGAAACGGGCGCATTGGGGGCCGCCGCACTGGATGTGTTTGAGGGTGAACCTGCGTTGAACCCGCGTTTCCTGTCATTGCCAAATGTGCTGCTGCAACCGCATCACGCATCCGGCACGCATGAGACACGTCGCGCAATGGGGGCGTTGGTGCGTGAAAACCTGCTGGCGCATTTTGCCGGGCGGGCACTGATCACGCCGGTGTCGTGACCGCGATGAAAGCCATTGTCATTCACGCGGCCAAAGACCTGCGCATCGAAGACCGCGTGCCCGAAACCCCCGGCACGGGTCAGGTGCAGATTGCGCTGGCTGTCGGGGGGATATGCGGGTCGGACCTGCACTATTTCAATCATGGCGGTTTTGGCGCGATCCGTCTGCGCGAACCCATGGTTCTGGGGCATGAGGTATCCGGGCATATCACCGCCCTTGGTAACGATGTAAAAGGGTTGCAGGTAGGGCAGTTGGTGGCGGTGTCGCCGTCACGGCCATGCCATGCGTGTAAGTATTGCCGTGAAGCGATGTTCAACCAATGCCTGAACATGCGCTTTTATGGATCGGCCATGCCGTTCCCGCATATTCAAGGCGCGTTCCGCGAAGTGCTGGTGGTGGACGCCACACAATGCGCTGTGGCCGATGGGTTGACGGCGGGTGAGGCCGCGATGGCCGAGCCGCTTGCCGTATGCCTGCACGCGGTGCGGCGGGCAGGGCCGCTGTTGGGCAAATCGGTGCTGGTCACCGGCTGCGGGCCGATTGGCGTGTTGTGCATTCTGGCCGCGCGGCGCGCAGGGGCCGACAGGATCGTGGCGACAGATCTGGGGGAGTTTACCCTTGGCATGGCACGCCGCGCGGGCGCGGATGTGACGATCAACATGGCGTCTGATGGCGCGGTTCTGGACGGCTATGGCCGCGACAAAGGCACGTTCGATGTGTTGTTCGAATGCTCGGGCGCGGCACCGGCGTTGTTGGCGGCAATTCCCGCGATGCGGCCGGGTGGCACAATCGTGCAGTTGGGTCTTGGTGGCGACATGACCCTGCCGGTGCAGGCGATGACAGCCAAGGAATTGGCGCTGAAAGGGTCGTTCCGGTTTCATGCCGAATTTCACACCGGCGTCAGCCTGATGCAAAAGGGGCTGATTGACGTGAAGCCGTTCATCACGCAGACCTTTCCGCTGGACCAGGCGTTGGCGGCTTTCGCGACGGCGGGCGATCGGAGCCGCGCGATGAAGGCGCAGATCAGGTTTTCCGGGGCGATTTGATGCGTTGTGTATTGCGATCAAAATCGTCGGGAAAGTGAAAGAAGGGGCTTTGCATGTCGTTCTTTGAAATCGTCGATCCTGCCTTTGCACGCTATGTCCTTGGCAACGCGCCTGTCAAACAGCTTGCCACCGGGTTTGACTGGGTCGAAGGTCCGGTCTGGTTTGGTGATGCGGATTGCCTGTTGTTTTCCGATATTCCGAACAACCGTATTCTGCGCTGGACACCTGGGCAGGGGGTTTCAACCTTTCGCGCACCGTCCAACTATGCCAACGGCCACACACGCGACCGGCAAGGGCGGCTGATTTCGTGCGAACATGGAACGCGCCGCGTGACACGCACCGAACATGACGGGGCGATCACCGTGATTGCCGACCGATTTGACGGCAAGTCATTGAATTCGCCCAACGATGCCGTGGTAAAGTCCGACGGAACAATCTGGTTCACCGATCCGCATTACGGGATCATGTCCAACTACGAAGGCTTTGCCAGCGCGCAGGAAAGCCCCTGCGTCCTGTACCGCGCAAACCCGGATACAGGCGCGTTGGACGTGATGGCAGATGATATGAACTGCCCCAACGGGCTTGCGTTTTCGCCGGACGAAAGCCGGTTGTATGTGGCCGATACCGGGCGCATGTTTTCGGGCGATGCGCAGCATATCCGCGCCTATGATTGTGCTGCGGATGGCCGTTTGTCAGATGGCCGGGTTTTCCATACGGTCACCCCCGGCTGTGCCGATGGCATCCGCGTTGATACTGATGGCAATGTTTGGTCGTCAGCGGCCGATGGTGTGCATTGCATTTCGCCCCAAGGCCACCTGATGGGAAAGATTCTGGTACCCGAACTGGTATCGAACATCTGTTTCGGCGGGCGCGCCAAGCACGCATTGTACATCACAGCCACAACCAGCCTTTACCGCGTCATCCTGAACCGCAGGGGTGTGCAGCGGCCCTGATTGCGGGCGTCAGATCGTGGACCCCGGCACCAACCGGGTCGGGATGATGGTCACGTCATCCACCGGATCGCCCCGCAACCGGCTGATCAACGCCTCGGCCGCGACCTTGCCCAGACGGGTCGTGGGGATCGCCGTCGTGGTCAGGCGGCGCGGCAGGATGGATGCCGCCTCCATCCCGCCCCAACCTGCGATGCCGATGTCATCGGGGACGCGCACGCCCGCCTTGGTCAGATAGGCATAGCCGCCAATCGCCATTTCATCGTCGTGATAATAGATCGCATCTGGTTCCTTGTTGCGCGCCAGCATGGTTTCCGTGCCGTAATAGCCCGCGTAAAAGCCCGGCTGATCCTGCAAAATCTCTTCAACGACCAATGCCGCGCCACCTTCGCCCATGCCGCGCAGAAATCCCTGATAGCGCAAGTGGCCCGACGTGTTGCGGTTTCCCAAGGCCCCGACGTAACCTATTTTCTTGTGGCCGGTTGCCATCATGCAGCGCGCCATTTCCAGCCCATTGTCGAAATGCGAAAAACCGATGGCAAGGTCGATCGGTTTCGTCGTCAGGTCCCAGATTTCGGCGACGGGCACGCCCATATCACGCAACAGGCGCAGTGTGCCTTTGCTGTGCGTGCGCGCGGCCAGCATGACAGCCGCGGGTTTCCATGACGCAAGCGTGCGCAGCCACGCCTCTTCTTCATCGGGCAATTGGTTGTGCGATCCGATCATCGTCTGATAGCCAAGCCGCGCAAGGGTTTGGTTGACTGCCTCAAGCAATGATCCGAACAAGGGCGATGTCAGGCGCGGCACGCAGACCCCGATCAGGGTGGACGTGCCCGATTTGCCAAAGGCCGCAGCCAGCCGGTTTGGCAGATATCCTGTGCGCGCAACCTCTTGCATCACGCGGTCGCGGGTTGTGTCCGAGAACCCGCTGGCCCCGCGCAAAACGCGGCTGACGGTCATCTTGGACACGCCCAGATTGCGGGCGATATCTTCCAGACTGGGTTTGCTGTGTTTGTCCATATTTGCCAGTATTTGCGGGTTGCGCGGCAATGCAATCGCGATGTTACGTTATCGGTAACTTTATTCTTGACTCGTGTGGTCCTTGCCCGAATATGGCGCCGTTACCGGTAACCTCAAAGAGGGTCGTGTGCCGGACGGCAAGGGGGGAGGGGATGACGGATCAGCAAGGCCTGTTTTTTGATTCCGTCGTCAAAAGCTTTGGCGGAACCAAAGCCTTGCGCGGCGTGTCCCTGCGGGTCAACCGGGGCGAGATCGTGGCCCTGCTGGGCGAAAATGGCGCCGGAAAATCAACGCTGATCAAGACGTTAGGTGGGATTTACACGCCGGACAGTGGTCAGGTGATGGTGGATGGCGTGCCCTATAAACATGTCAGCGGCAAGGTGTCGGCCAAGCAGGCGGTCGCCTTCATTCATCAGGACCTTGGTTTGATCGAATGGATGAGCGTGGCCGAAAACATCGCGCTGGCGGTAGGTTATCCCAAACGTGGCGGCCGCATCGACTGGACCGCGACCGAAGGCGTGGCACGCCGCGCACTTGCGTTGGTGGATGCGGATTTTGCGCCAACGGCACGCGTGTCCAGCCTGACGCGTACGGAAAAATCGCTGGTGGCGATTGCGCGCGCGCTGGCCGTGGAATGCGATTTTCTGGTGCTGGATGAACCCACGGCCAGCCTGCCTGCAGATGAGGTCGAACGCTTGTTTGCGGCGCTGCGCCCGCTCAAGGCAAAGGGCGTCGGGATGATCTATGTGTCACACCGTCTGGATGAGGTTTTTCAAATTTCGGATCGCGTGGCGGTGCTGCGCGATGGGCAGATGGTGGGCATGCGCGACATTGACCACACCAATGCCGAAGATCTGGTCAGCCTGATTGTCGGGCATAAAGCCCGCCAGATCGCGCGCCCCGCCGTCCAGGACGGCCCGGAGCTTTTGACGGCGACAGCACTTGCCACACGCAAGGCGGGCCCGGTGAACCTGACTATCCGCCGCGGCGAAATGGTGGGGCTGGTTGGCCTGCGCGGGGCCGGGCACGAAGATATCGGACGGGCCTTGTTCGGGCTGGAGCCGCATACCGGCACAATCCTTTTGGATGGCGTGGCACCTGACCTGTCATCCCCGCGCAGTGCGATGCAATCGGGGGTGGGTTTTGTGGCGCGCGACCGGGTGGTGGAATCTGTGGCACCCGCCCTGACCATCCGCGAAAATGCGTTCATCAACCCCTCGGCGACGGGTCGTGGGCTGTTATCCTTTATGCTGCCTGCGAATGAAGATTCACTTGCGCGGCACATGGGCGGCCGGGTGGGCCTGTCACCCAATGATCCGACCCTTGCGATCGAGGCATTGTCAGGCGGCAATCAACAAAAGGTGGTGGTGGGCCGCTGGCTGGATACCGGGCGTCGCCTGATGATTGCCGAAGACCCGACAGCGGGCGTTGATGTCGGGGCCAAGGCCGAGATTTATCATCTGTTGTTTGCGGCACTTGCTTCGGGGATGGGGGTGTTGATCGTGTCGACCGATTTCGAAGAGATCGCCAATATCTGCCACCGCGCGATTGTCTTCAGCCGGGGGCAGGTCGTGGACGAACTGCGCGGGGTGGCGCTCTCCACCGAAACGCTGATCCAGGCCGCATCGGCCGGGGACGAAGCGGCTTAGAAAGATCAATTATCGATGACATCGATCAAATCAGATGCCTTGGAGCCGACCCGCGATGAAATCGCCGGGCTGACGCGGATGCAGCGGCTGGTGCGGCTGGCACCGGTATACGGGCTGGTGATCCTGACCGTGTTTTTGATCGCGCTTTTTTCGGTGCTGTTGCCAAACACTTTTCCGACTGTGCTGAACCTGCGCGCGATTCTTTCGGACAAGTCCATTATCGCCATGCTGTCGCTGGCAGCGATGATCCCGATGGTTGCGGGGCGCATTGATCTGACGGTCGGTTATGGCATCGTGCTGTGGCACATTCTGGCGATTTCATTGCAGGTCAACTACGACGTGCCTTGGCCGATTGCCGTGTTGATCGTGATCGCTTTGGGCGCGATGACGGGCGTGTTGAACGGCATTCTGGTTGAGGTGGCCAAGATCGATGCATTCATTGCAACACTTGGCACCGGCACCGTTCTGTACGCGATTGCGCTGTGGCATTCAGGCGGGCGGCAGGTGGTGGGTGAGTTGGACCCGAATTTCTATCTGCTCAGCGGGCAATGGGTGCTGGGCCTGCCGATCACCGGGTTCTATGTTCTGGCGATCAGCCTGGTGATGTGGGTGGTCCTGGAATTCACACCGATTGGCCGATACCTGTACGCCATTGGTGCCAACCAGAAAGCGGCGGAGCTGAACGGTATTCCGACGCGGAAATTTGTGGTGGGTGCGTTTGTTGCTTCGGGCACGCTGGCGGCCCTTGCGGGTGTGCTGCTGGCGTCAAAGCTGCGCATCGGGCAAGCATCGGTGGGCCTCGAGTTTCTGTTGCCCGCACTCGTGGGCGCATTTCTGGGATCGACCACCATCAAACCGGGGCGCGTCAACGTCTGGGGCACGATTATCGGTGTGGTCATTCTTGCGGTTGGCATTTCGGGCATCCAGCAATTTGGCGGATCGTTCTGGGTGGAGCCGCTTTTCAACGGATCAACGCTGCTGATTGCAATCGGCATCGCGGGGTACGCACAGCGCAAGAAGGGCGCTGCGCGCAAGTAACGGCAAAACTGCAACGGGAGGAATAACCATGCAAAAACGGAAGTTCATGAAAACGATCCTGGCCACCACGATCATCGCGGGGCTTGGGTTGCCATCATTCGCGCAAGACACGGCTTTTGATGGCCCGACGACCGGCCCCGTCGCCGCCGAAGGCAAGACGATTGTTGTGCTGGCGGGCGATCTGAAGAACGGTGGCATCCTTGGCGTGACCACTGGCGTCGAAGAAGCTGCTGCCAAAATCGGCTGGACAGTTCGCGTGCTGGACGGTGCGGGATCGGTGCAGGGCCGGACAGCGGCCTTTGGACAGGCGATGGCGCTGCAGCCCGATGGCATCATCATCAACGGCTTTGACTCGGTCGAACAGCAGGCAGCACTTGAGGGCGTGGTGGCTGCGAATATTCCGATCGTGTCCTGGCATTCGGGCCCGCAGATCGGTTGTGACATCCCCGGCGGGATTTTCGCCAACGTATCGACAGATGCGATGACGGTGTCCGAAACGGCGGCGAAATGGGCGATGGCGGATGGCGGGACTGATGTCGGCGTGATCATCTTCACCGACTCGACCTATACCATCGCAATTGCCAAGGCGGATCGTATCAAGGAAACGATCGAGGCGGCAGGCGGTACAGTTCTGGAATATGTCGATACGCCGATTGCGGATACCGCAACACGGATGGGCCCGCTGACGACATCGCTGCTGCAAAAATATGGCGATAAGTGGACGCATTCACTGGCGATCAACGATCTGTATTTCGACTTCATGGGCCCGGCGCTTGCGGCGGCGGGCATTGATGGCGCGGCAAACCCCAAGGCGGGTTCGGCAGGCGACGGGTCGGAGGCGGCATTTCAGCGTATTCGTTCGGGCCAGTATCAGGCGATCACGGTGGCAGAACCGCTGAACCTGCAGGGCTGGCAGCTGGTGGATGAGATGAACCGCGCGATTTCCGGCGAGGCGTGTTCAGGGTATATCACGGCACCTGCGCTGGTGACGGCCGAAGGGTTGGCCGCATCGGGCGACAGCAACCAGTTCGATCCGCAAAACGGCTACCGCGAGGCTTATGCGGCGATCTGGGGCAAGTAGGCCGCAGCAATCCAGCCAACGCATCGAACAACGGGCGTCCTGCAAAGGGCGCCCGATTGGTTTGCAAGTGTTTATCTTGCGCAACAACTGAAGCAAGGTTGAAGGTTTGGGGGTGATTGCGGGGGCATGTCGCGCTATACAGAGACAGGTAAGCCGGGAAGCATCAGACGAAACTGATGCCATGGCGGGCGAGGACGCGGGCAAAAGCAAGTCAGGATGGCAGGCATGCGCAGATTTTTCATCGGTTTGATCTCGGGCGGGCTTGTGGCCGTGCTGGGGCTTGTGATGGTGTCGCAGATCGCGCCGCCGCCGGGGGCTGTTGCCCGCGCACAGCCGTCGGCGGTGGGCGGCGTTGTCAACGAAACGGCGCAAAGCCCCAACACCACGGCAGCACTAGAAGGCGATCTGGCTGCGGATGGTTCTGCAGCGATATTGCCGGATCCACCAGCAGAAGCGGCATCAGCACAGGCCGCGCATGATGATACAACAGGCAAGGCAGGAAAACCGCTGACTGACGTTTCGGGTGCGGCCTCGGATGCAGTTCCAACCGACGCCGACACGATCACCGCAGTACAGCCCACCGCGCCCGTCGACACGCCGACGCCGCCTGCAACGGAAACCGCGCAAAATGACGAAGCGGCTGATGTGCCTGCGCCGATTGTGAAGGCGCCAGCGGTGGCAGTTGTCCCCGTGCAACCCGCCGCACCCCCACGCGCGCTGCCCCCTGCGGCCCCGCTGACCGATGTGCCGCTATTGCGTCATGCGCCCGATGCGCCCGACACTGCGGCCGTTCCTGCAGCCGATAGCACCGCAAGTCTTGGCCAGACCGGGCCCGCAGCGCCTGCGGCACCGGGCGCGGACGAACCGCCAGCCTTGGCCGATCTGCCACCGCCCCCGCCGCTGACGCCGGACGAACAGGTCGCTCTGGCCCCGGTTCCGGCCCCTGACACGGTCACTGTGGCCATTGATGATCCTGCACAGCCCGCGCCTGAATTGCCCGCGCCCGCCTTGCCCGCGCCAGAACCATCCGAGACGGCCCTTCCCAAGGCCCCCCCCGCAACGCCAGCGCCAGTTGCGGTCGCGGAGCCGGAAACCAGCGCCATCCCTGACGTCGATCTTGCGCAAATCCCCGAAGCCATTGCTCCGGCGGTCATCGACGTTGATGCGGGCCCATCCGTGTTTCAACCCGACACGCCACTGATTGAATCCACGCCCGTGTTGCCCGCAACACGCAGCCTTGGCAGCGCGGGCGAAGGGGTGATCGTCAATCGCGCGACCGGGCCCGATCCGGTTGCTGAAAGCCCGGTATTGCCCGTGGCGGACGCGGACGCCCAGCCGCCGGTCACGCGTTTTGCTGCCGCCTTTGAAAACCCGGATGCCAAGCCGTTGTTCAGCATCGTGTTGATCGACACGGGCGAGGCGACGCTGGACCGTGTGGCGATTGCCGCACTGCCCTTTGCCGTCAGCGTGGCGATTGACCCGCTGTCGGCGGATGCGGCCGCACATGCCGCCCTTTACCGGGCAGGCGGGAAGGAAGTGCTGATGCTGGCGTCGGGCATTCCGGCGGGGGCCAGCCCATCTGATCTGGAACAAACCTTTCACGCGCTTGACGCTGCCCTGCCCGAAGCCGTGGCGGTGGTCGATACCGAAACGTCCAGTTTTCAGGATGACCGTCCGCTGGCCACGCAGATTGTGCCGATCCTCGCGGCGCAGGGGCGCGGGTTGCTGACGTGGGACAGGGGGCTGAACGCGGCGGATCAGGTTGCGCGGCGCGAAGGGTTGGCTTCGGCGATGATTTTTCGGCGCATCGACGGGGCGGGCGAGACGACACCCGTGATCCGCCGCTATCTGGACCGCGCGGCGTTCAAGGCGGCACAGGAAGGCCGGGTCACGGTCATCGGCGAGGCGCGTGCAGAAACGATTGCCGCGTTGCTGGAATGGACGGTCGAAGGGCGCGCATCTGGCGTCGCCATCGCGCCGGTGTCAGCCCAGCTTACCGCGCGCTAACACCACCAAGGCAGACGGATAGCCAGAGTTTGGTGGTGGCAGGTCGATCTTGGGCAATTCCGGCAGCGGGTCGGGGAAATGCAGATCGGGCAGCGGTGTCTTTGTCGGCTGCACGGTCGGCGCGCCGGGTTGCGATGTCGTGTCATCGCGTTGCGCCCGATCCGGGTTGACCGCCGTTGTTGTCACGGGACGCGCTGTACCACCCCGTTGATCGGCAAACGGCATGGCCATGCGGTCGGTCGGTGGTTTGGTGCCGATCACGACGAATGGCAGCGTTATCGCAGAGACGGACATCCCCATCGCTCCTTTATGATTGACCCCCAGGATTAACTAGCATGGTTCGTCCGCCATGATCCGGGAAACCTGTTTTGCATTTTGTTGCGTGGCCCGCATCCGGCCCCGGTTTTGCCATCGCCGCGCCAAAATCTGTGTGACCTGCCGCGTTGCCGCATGGGGTTGAAGCCCGCGTGCCCGCCGCCTACCCTAGCACGTATGAAAAGTGGGGCGATACGGATGGTCGGGCCGCGGAATATCTTCGAAGAAGTCGGGCAGACCGGGGCAGCGCCCGTCGCACAAGTCGGCATGATTGCAGCGCGGGGTGCGGGCACGCGCGGTGCGATCCGGGCGTGGATGATCGCGTTGTTCAGCCTTGTGGTCGTGATGATCATGGTTGGCGGTCTGACGCGGCTGACGGACAGCGGGCTGTCGATCACCGAATGGAACCTTGTGACGGGCGTTTTGCCGCCACTGACTGCGGCGGACTGGGCGGCAGAATTCGCAAAGTATCAGGCGATCCCGGAGTTCCAGTTGCAAAACAGCGCGATGACGCTGGAGGCGTTCAAGACCATTTACTATTGGGAATGGGGGCA
>JANNKX010000217.1:0-3880 GCA_031396505.1 Rhodobacterales bacterium | reverse complement strand
TCGCCTCTTGCTGCGCATGCGCAGTTGGGTCGGCACCTCTAACGGTGCGCGTTTTCCAGTCGGTCGCGACACGCTAACGACCTTCTGGCCGGACGCTGATCAGGTTGAGAGTAGACTACGTGCGACTGCTGACGCGAATGTTGCCTCAAGCGGCGACGCAAAGCTTCTTCTAGACGCGATTTCCGAAGGCAGACGCTACTGAACAGATTCGTAGGCCTGACGCCAAGTTCTGCGGCTGGGCGCTTCTGCTTCCGATAGCTGAGCGGTGTTACCAAATCGGCACATCAGCCTGTGGGGATGAATGATGGGATGGTTCTTCAATCGCTCAAAAAATGCTTAAAAATCAACATATTGCACGGATCAAGTGGCAGCCCGTAGGGGAGTCGAACCCCTCTTGCCTGGTTGAAAACCAGATGTCATAACCGATAGACGAACGGGCCACTGCAGCGCGGCAGTCTTTAAGCGAGCCGCCCGCGTCTTGCAAGGCGCAAAATCATTCGGAAATGCGCGCGCCTATGATGGCGATGGCCTGCTGATACACGGTGGCGGCGTTCCATTCCTTGATCACGGCAAAGTTCGGTTCGCCCTCCTGAAAACCGGCACCGGGTTGCCAGCCCTTTTGCGCAAGGAAGTTCGCCGTTGAAGCCAGCGCATCGGTCTGGTTTGACAGATCAACCACACCGTCGCCATTGCCGTCGACCCCATAGCGCAGCGCATTGCCGGGCAGAAATTGCGTATGGCCCAACTCGCCATGCTTGGCCCCGATGGATTGCGGCGAGATCGATCCGCGATCGACCAGCATCAGCGCGCCGATCAGGTGATCGGTGAAAAAATCGCTGCGGCGGCAATCATACGACAGGGTCGCTATGGCCGAGATCACGTTGGTATCGCCCATGAAATTGCCAAAACCGGTTTCCATGCCGTGAATGGCAATAATCACGCCTGCGGGCACGCCGTAGGCGCGTTCAAGACTGGCATAAAAGTCGGCGTTGTCGCGCAGTCGGCGTTTGCCTTGCGATACGATGGCATCGCCACCGCGCACATCCAGAAATTTGTCAAGGCTATAGCGAAAACTGCGCTGATTGCGGTCGGCCGATATGGTGCCCGTCGAATACTGCGTGCCCATCAGCGCCGCGATGCCACGATCGCCGACACCAAGAGCCGCAGCTTCGGCAGCCATCAGGGGTTTCCATTCCTCGTACTGCCCGCCGGTGTCACTGCAGGGGGCGGCAAGCGCAGTGGATGCGCCACCGGCAAGCATGACCACATAGGTTTTCAGAATATGGCGCACGAAAAATCCCCCCCGGGAAAAAAATGGTACTTTAACGCAATCATAGATTTCTAATGTGCGGGCGCAAGTCACAGCATGGTGCTGGCGGGTGCGATCAGCGAAAAGGATGCCACTTTGACAGGATGATAGCCAGCGGTTGTTCGTTTGGCCATGCGGCGGGACGTCATCATCTGGCAGCGACCGCAACAGCGCTGACACCACTCTCGATGACATGCGCCAATGATCTATCCGGTGATGCCTGTCTGGCGTGCCGCCCGCCCAAGGCCGGGTTGGGGTTGCGCAAGACCGCGAAGCCGGGGGGCCGACACGGTGACCGACAACAGCGCGTTACGCGACAAACAGGCGCGGATATCCTTCGATTGGCACCCCAACCTGCATGGTCAAGCACGCATGGGAGATGGTTGACCCGATCAAAGTGGCAGCCCGTAGGGGAGTCGAACCCCTCTTGCCTGGTTGAAAACCAGATGTCCTAACCGATAGACGAACGGGCCACTGCGACAGCGCGTTGTCTAATCGGCGTGGGCCCTCTTCGCAAGGGAAAAAATCATGCGGGCGCGGCATCTTCAAGGCGCAGTTGCGCGCGGCTGCGTCCGCCCCATGTGTTCATTTCGACGCGCCCAGCCAGATGAAACCGCTGATGCCCGGCATTTGTCAGCGCGGCCCCGATCGGGCCGTCAAAGGCCCCAAAGGCGACCGCCTCTAGCCGGCTATCACCGCCAAATGTCAGGCGCAGATGATTTTCGCCAATCCGGCGGGCCTGCACTGCCTGATCCGCAAAGGCAAAGCGTGGCGGGGGTGCCGCTGCCCCGAATGGCCCCGCCTTTTCAAACTGTTCGATCAGGTCATGCGTCACCGCCCCCGGCATCAACAGCGCGTCGATGTGCAGATCGGCAGGCCCTGTGCTGCCCGCGCCCTGCTTGGCCAGCAAAGCCCCCAGCCGGGCCATGGCGGGTTCAAGCTGGTTGCGCATCACGGTCAGGCCTGCCGCCATCTTGTGCCCGCCGCCGCGCGCAATCAGCCCTTCGGCGGCAAGCAGGTGGATCGCCGCCCCCAGATCAACGCCCGCGACAGACCGCCCCGATCCCTTGCCCAGATCGCCGTCAAAGCCGATGACGACAGCCGGGCGATGCGTGGCCTCTTTCAGGCGTGCGGCCACGATGCCCACCACGCCCGGATGCCAGCCATCGCCCGCCGCCCAGACGAGGGGGCCGTCTGTGCCCCGCGCATCGGCCTGTGTCCGCGCCTGTTCACGCACGGCGGCCTCGATCTCGCGGCGTTCGGTGTTCAGCATGTCCAACCGTTCGGCCATGGCGGCCGCCTCATGCGGGTTGTCGCAGGCCAACAGGCGCGCGCCCAGATCGGCCTGTCCGATGCGTCCGCCCGCATTGACCCGCGGCCCCAGCAGGAAGCCCAAGGCATAGGCGTTCGGTGCCTGATCCATGCGGGCCACATCGGCAAGCGCCACCAGCCCCGCGCGTTCGCGCCGCGCCATCACGCGCAGCCCCTGCCGGACGAACGCGCGATTCACGCCGATCAACGGGGCCACATCGGCCACGGTGGCCAGTGCCACCAGATCCAGCATCGCCATCAGATCGGGGCCTTGCACGCCGCCTTCGCGCATCTGGCGGTTCGCCTCGACCAGCATCAGGAACACGACAGATGCGGCGCACAGATGGGCAAGCGTGCCGTCTTCGTCCTGCCGGTTGGGGTTGACCACCGCAAGGGCGGCAGGCAGCGTATCGCCGCCAAGGTGATGGTCAAGCACGATGACATCGCAGCCCTTTGCAGCAGCGATGGGTTCATGTGACAGGGTGCCACAATCGACGCAGATGATCAGGTCGTGGTCGCGGGCGAGGGCGGCCATGGCGGGCACGTTGGGGCCGTAACCTTCATCGATCCGGTCGGGAATATATAACGTGGCCTCCCGTCCCATGGCGCGCAGCCAGACGATCAGCAGGGCGGCAGAGGCGCCGCCATCCACATCATAGTCGGCGAAGATGGCGATGCGCTGTTTCTGTTTGACCGCCAGCAAAAACCGTGCGGCGGCCCGGCCCATATCCTTCAAGACAAGCGGGTCGGGCAGCAGATCGCGCAGCGACGGGGCAAGGAACGCCGCGGTGTCCGCGGGTGCCACACCCCGTTTGACCAGCGTATGGCACAGGGCCAAAGGCAGCGCTGTCACCTGCGCCATCGCCTCGGCCAGACGATCCTGTGCGGCATCGGGGCCAACCCAGCGGCGGCCGGTCAGCGAGGCATGGACGTCAAGGAAGGGGCGGGCGGTCATCCATCACGGATGCCGGAAAGGGGCGTTGATGGCAAGGGGGCGTGGGAGTGTCCCACGGTGGGACAGGAAGTGGGGTGAGGGATTTCAAGGGGTTGGGGAGGGGCGTTAACCGGGTGGAAAGGTTTGGAAAGGGTCGGGTGTGAAGTGGGCAGACTTACAGAACTTGCTTGATGGAGTGCTTTTTGCCGGGAAACTGCAGACAAAGTTAAACTGTTCGCGGGAGAACGCAAACGCTGTTAAGGCATTAAGCAAGTTCTGTAAGTCTGCCCACTTCACACCCGACCCTTTCCAAACCTTTCCACCCG
>JANNKX010000216.1:0-12931 GCA_031396505.1 Rhodobacterales bacterium | reverse complement strand
GCAACAAGTCGCCAAAGAAGCCCTTTATGCGCCGTACATTGTTCGTGAGCGCGGAGAGGCCATGGCTGTCATGAAGGATGAGGGGGCGATAATCCCGGCGCATCTTGACTATCGTCAACTTGGAGGGCTGTCGTCCGAACTGGTATCAAAACTGGAACGGACTCGGCCCGCGTCGATCGCAGACGCAAAAAAGATCGAGGGGATGACGCCCGCTGGAATCGTGGTCATTCTGGCAAGCGTGAGGGGACATGGGGCGTCTCGCGTCGCGGGTTAGGCGATATGGGAAACATCGAAAATGTTTCACGTGAAACACGCGACAGGCTTGATGCGCTGAAGGGCATTCTGACGCATTGGAATAAGACGTTGAACCTGGTGGCTCCGATGAACATGGATCTGCTTGATACTCGACACTTTGAAGACTCTGCGCAGCTAATTGCGTTTATCCCCAAGGCTCCCGTGCATTGGGTCGACCTTGGCGCGGGTGGCGGGTTTCCGGGTCTCGTTGTCGCGGCGCTGTTAAGTGAGCTCAGCCCAGGGTCCCGGATGACGCTGGTCGAGGCAGATAAGCGTAAGAGCGTCTTCTTGCGGCAAGCGGCACGTGAAATGGATCTGGAGGTTGCGGTGCTGGCGGAGCGTATTGAAAATACTCGAGGTCTCGCGGCCAACGTCATCTCCGCCCGCGCCTTGGCACCGCTGACAACATTATGCGCTTATGTCGAGCGTCACATAGAGCCGGGTGGAGTGTCATACCTCTTCAAAGGCGCGAACCATCTGGACGAAGTCGAGAAAGCAAGAACAGCCGGTTGGCGCTTTGATCTTGCCACACATAATAGCGAAACAAGCGCCGAAGGCGCAATTCTCGAAGTCAGGAACCTCCGCCGTGCAGCCGAGTAATCCGTCAAAGACCGGACGTGTGATCGCGGTCGCCAACCAGAAAGGCGGGGTCGGCAAAACAACGACCACAATCAACCTCGCGGCGGCGTTTGCGGAACGTGGGCAGCGCACGCTTATCATTGACCTCGACCCCCAGGGAAACGCGTCGACCGGGCTTGGAATAAGTGTGAAAGACCGTACCACGTCCAGTTATGATCTTCTTTTTGCCCAAGACGAGCAGGACCTGATCCGGCCGACGAATGTGAATGGCCTGTTCATCATCCCGGCAAACGCGGATCTTGCTTCGGCTGATCTCGATCTGGTTGCCCGGTCCGGTCGTACAGCCGCCCTTAAGGACGCCCTACAGCGCCCGGATGTGGGCATAGCAGAGTTTGCCTACATCCTGATCGATTGCCCTCCGTCCCTCAGCCTCCTCACGCTCAACGCGCTGGTTGCCTCCGATACGGTCCTCATTCCGCTTCAGGCCGAATTCTTTGCGCTGGAGGGCCTTTCGCAACTGATGCTCACGCTGCGCGAAGTACGCCAGAGCGGGAACCCAAACCTGCGCATCGAAGGGATCGTCATCACCATGTTCGATGGACGGAACCGACTGGCTCAGCAAGTCGAAGAGGACGTCCGCGATGCGATGGGCGATCTGGTGTTCGCAACCAAAATTCCGCGGAATGTGCGGCTTAGCGAAGCCCCATCTTACGCCGTACCGGTCTTGGTCTATGATAGCCTTTCGAAAGGCAGTGAGGCTTACCGCGCCCTCGCAGAAGAGGTCGACCAGAAACGACAGAACGCGCAAAACCATGAAAGGACGACTGGATAGTGCAGCGTAAACCAGAAAACCGTGGCCTGGGCCGTGGCCTGTCGGCCCTGATGTCAGACGCTCGTCTCGACGCCGATCAGCCGCAAATGGCGCGCGCTGACAAAGATATTGCGATCGAACATCTTGTTCCAAACCCGCTTCAGCCGCGCAAGGACTTTGATCCGGCTGCGCTCAACGATCTGGCCGAATCGATCCGCACCAAGGGCATCATTCAACCCTTGATCGTCCGCCCGACGCCACGCGACGGCATCTATCAGATTGTCGCAGGCGAGCGGCGCTGGCGGGCGGCGCAGCTCGCGCAACTTCACAGTCTGCCGGTGATCATCCGCGCCCTGTCGGATCAGGAAGTGCTTGAAATCGCGATCATCGAAAACATTCAGCGTGCAGACCTGAATGCGATGGAAGAGGCGCTTGGTTACCAACAGCTGATGCAGGATTTTGGCCATACCCAGGAAATGGTTGCCGCAGCGCTGTCCAAAAGCCGCAGCCATATCGCGAACCAGCTCCGGCTGCTGACGTTGCCTGATGAAGTGCAGATGATGGTACGCTCCGGAACGCTCAGCCCCGGCCATGCGCGGGCCCTGATCACAAGCCATGATGCGCTTGGGCTTGCGAAAGTCGTGGTCGGCAAGGGCCTGTCGGTGCGCGAAACGGAAAAGCTGGTGCGGAAAATCACGCCGCTAAAGCGCAACCTGCGTCGTGGTGCGGCTGAAAAAGACGCAGACACAATTGCGCTGGAAGCCGATTTGTCGGCCAACTTGCAAATGCTGGTCAAGATCGACCACGAGGCTGGCACAGAGGCGGGAAAGATTACCGTCACTTACAAGACCCTGACAGAACTTGACGCATTGTGTCAGGCGCTTTCGGTCGTCCGGCGCGATATCATGGCGCGCTGAACCTCAGCGGAGCATGCGGCGTAACACTTCGTTCAACAACAACCGCCCGGCCGCCGTCGTGCGGATCGTGTCGACAGACATCTCAATATGCCCGGATGAGGCTAAATCGGCCAGTACATCCGCATTTTCGGAGCCGCCCAGCGCCACGAACCGGCCACGGCTCATGCCCTCACGCAGGCGCAACGACATCATCGCATATTCCGCGGCGCGGTCCGCGGGCAGCAACTGTTCTGTTTCACAATCACCGCTGCCCGTCTGTGCAACCGCGACAAGCCAGTCATTCGGCAATCGGTGCGCGACGGTGGCTGTGCGCCCGCCATGCACTGAAAGGCGCCCATGCGCGCCCGGCCCGATCCCGGCATAGTCACCCGCGCGCCAATACACCAGATTGTGGCGCGACTCGGCCCCCGCCCGCGCGTGATTGGACACTTCGTAGGCCGCCATGCCAGCCGCAGCGCAAAGGTCCTGCGTTGCCGCGTACATATCCACAGATACATCTTCACCGGGCAAGCCGCGCAGCAGCCCTTTGGCAAACCGGTCGCCAAACACAGTGCCATCCTCGATCGTCAGCTGGTACAGTGACAGGTGATCAACGGCCATGGTCAACGCCTCGGCCAGCTCCGCCCGCCAATCTGCCAGCGTCTGGTCCTGGCGCGCATAGATCAGATCAAAACTGACGCGCGTAAACACCTGCCGTGCGATATCAAAGGCGCGCTGTGCATCGGCAACGGAATGCATGCGGCCCAGACGCCGCAAATCGGCGTCCCGCAACGCCTGCACGCCCAACGACACACGATTGACACCGGCATCGCGGAACCCGCCAAAGCGACCGGCCTCCACCGATCCGGGATTGGCCTCCAGCGTGATCTCCCAATCATTCGTGCAGCGCCAGGTTGCCCTGACCCGTTCCAGAATCGCGCCAACCAGCGCAGGGTCCATCAACGATGGCGTGCCGCCACCAAAGAAGACAGACTGCAGAATACGTCCGTCGGTCAAGGTCCCGACGCGGTCAATTTCCGACAGATATGCCGCAAGCCACTGATCTTGCTTCACTTCACCCGCAACATGACTGTTGAAATCACAGTAGGGGCATTTTGACTGGCAGAATGGCCAATGCACGTACAGCCCAAATCCGCCGTGCTGCCAGTCTTCCATCGGCTATCCCTTGAACGCGGTGACTTCGATTTCGACCAACATCTCGGGCCGGATCAGGCCGGCAATCACCATCGTTGCGGCCGGGCGGATTGCGCCCAGCGCCTTACCCAGAACGGGAACAAGATCGTCGACAAGCGCCACATCCGCAACCGTGTACTGCACGCGCACGATATCCTCCATGCCAAACCCGGCCTGTGCCAATACGGATGCGATGGTGGAAAAACAGTTGTGGGCCTGATCGGCAATGCCGTCCGGCATGGCCATCGTCGCGTAGTCATACCCGGTGACGCCCGACACGAAACACCAGCCACCCTTCACAACGGCACGTGAATATCCCATCGTCGCCTCAAACGGGGATCCTGTCGATATCCGCTTCATGCAAAACACGCCGCAACAAGATCGCGAAACGCCGACGCACGATGGCTGATGGTGTTCTTTTCCCAGCGATCCATCTCACCGCAGGTCAGGTCATGGCCGTCCGGCTGAAACATCGGGTCATAGCCATGCCCCCGCGTGCCGCGCATCGGCCACACCAATTGTCCGGGCATCACGCCTTCAAAAACGGCGTCGGTTCCGTCGGGCCACGCCAACACCAGCGTACAGCGAAACTGTGCCTGGCGCGGAAATGGCGTAGAAAGCGTCTCTAACATGCCCCAAACACGGTTCATGGCCATGTCGAAATCGCGTCCGTCCGGGGTTTCGGCCCAATCCGCTGTATAGACACCCGGCGCGCCATCCAGCGCATCCACCGTCATGCCACTATCGTCGGCCAGTGTTGGCAGCCCGCTCGCCCTTGCGCCCGCATGCGCCTTGATCCGGGCATTCCCAACAAAACTTGCTTCGGTTTCATCGGGAACCGGCAGGCCAAGGTCTGCCGCCGAGGTGACCTGCACGTCGAACGGCGCCAAAAGTGCCGCGATCTCTTCCAGTTTGCCGCTATTATGCGTCGCGATCAAAAGTCGGCCTCCGGCAAAACGCGGCATCACACAATCCCCAGCGCCGCTCTTTGTGCGGCCACCAATGCGGCGCACCCGGCCTCAGCCAGATCCAGCAGTTCGCCCATTTCGGCCCGCGAAAACGTCGCCCCCTCCGCCGACATCTGCACCTCGATCAACCGCCCACGCCCGGTCAGGATGAAATTCCCGTCGGTTCCGGCGGCCGAGTCTTCCGGATAGTCCAGATCAAGCACCGACTGGCCCGCGTAAATCCCGCAGGAAATGGCCGCGACATGGTCAATCATCGGGTCGCTGACGATCGTGCCAGCCTTCAGCAGCTTGTCACAGGCCATCCGCAACGCCACCCAGCCCCCGGTGATGGATGCACAGCGCGTGCCGCCATCGGCCTGAAGCACATCGCAATCCACCACGATCTGCCGTTCACCCAAGGCGCTGCGATCAACGCCGGCACGCAATGCGCGACCGATAAGCCTTTGAATTTCCTGCGTTCTTCCAGATTGCTTGCCTGCCGCCGCCTCGCGCCGGGTGCGGCTGTTGGTGGCACGCGGCAGCATCCCGTACTCTGCCGTGACCCAGCCAAGCCCGGTATTCTTCAAAAAAGGCGGTGCGCGTTCTTCCAGGCTGGCCGAACACAGCACATGGGTCCCGCCCATCTTGATCAGGCATGATCCCTCGGCATGCGCCATGACCCCTGTTTCGATTGAAACCGCACGCATTTCGTTCAACTGTCGGCCTGACGGGCGCATGGCATATCCTCTCTCGTGATTGCCCCGCCACATATGCGCGCGCCATGCCCCGATGCAACCCGGAATGACACCGCAACCCCTGTTCATCGGGGTGTGCCGACCCTATGATCGCCAGCCATGACGCAAGAGTCCAAGCACATCCTGTCTGACATGACACAACGATCCCGCGAAGTGTTCCGCCGCGTGGTCGAGGGCTATCTTTCGTCGGGCGATCCGGTCGGATCACGCACCCTGACGCGCAGCATGTCGGAAAAGCTCAGCGCCGCCACCATCCGCAACGTGATGCAGGACCTCGAATTTCTAGGCCTGCTGGACAGCCCGCATGTCTCGGCCGGGCGCATTCCAACACAGGCAGGCCTGCGCATGTTCGTTGACGGGCTGCTCGAGGTTGGCACAGTCTCCGATGCGGATCGCAAAAGCATCGATCAGACGCTTGGCGTCAATGATCCTGATATGTCCTCGGTGCTGGATCACGTTGGCGCGGCCCTGTCGGGGATCACACGCGGGGCGAGCATTGTGCTTGCGCCGAAACACGAGGCACCAATCCGGCATATCGAATTTGTCGGCTTGTCACCGGACCGCGTGTTGGTCGTGCTGGTCTTTGCGGATGGCGAGGTGGAAAACCGCATCTTTACGCCACCACCGGGCCAAACGCCGTCATCCATGCGTGAGGCGGCGAATTTTCTGAACGCGCTGGCCGAAGGCCGTACCCTGACCGACCTTCGCAGTACCATCGGGCAGGATATTGCCAAACGGCGGCAGGAAATTGATGTGCTGGCGCGTATGCTTGTCGAAAGCGGCCTTGCGATGTGGGAAAACGCGGGCGAACGCAGCGAGCGTCTGATCGTGCGCGGGCGGGCCAATCTTCTGGATGACACGACGGACAGCGCCGATCTTGACCGCATCCGCAGCCTGTTTGACGATCTGGAACGCAAGCGCGACATCGCCGAGGTGCTTGACCTTACGGAATCCGGCGACGGTGTGCGCATTTTTATTGGCTCGGAGAACAAGCTTTTTTCACTTTCGGGTTCCAGTCTGGTGGTCTCTCCCTATATGAACGCTGATCGAAAGATCATCGGTGCTGTGGGGGTGATCGGGCCGACGCGCCTGAACTATGGGCGAATCGTGCCGATCGTTGATTACACGGCGCAGCTGGTTGGGCGGCTGGTGTCCGAACGCGGCAAAGGATGAAGACAGATGACGAAGGCAGGAAAAGACGAACAGATGGCGGAAAATCAGACAGCAGAAGATTTCGAACTGGACGGCATCGAAGAATTCATCGGGGCAGACGAGCTTGACGCGCTGCGCGCCGAACGGGACGAGCTGCGCGACAAATTCATGCGCGTGCTGGCGGATGCCGAAAATTCGCGCAAACGGGCGGAGCGTGACCGGCGTGAGGCAGAGCAATATGGCGGCTCAAAACTGGCGCGCGATTTGCTGCCGGTCTACGATAACCTCAAGCGCGCACTGGATGTGGCGGGCGATGAACAGCGCGCAGCGGCCACGGCCCTGATTGCGGGGGTGGAGCTGACACTGCGTGAACTGACCAGCGTGATGACAAAGCATGGCGTGGTGCCGATTTCGCCGGCGATCGGTGATGTTTTTGATCCGCAACAGCATCAGGCGATGTTCGAGGCACCGATTCAAGGCACCAAGGCAGGGCAGATCATCCAGGTCATGACCGAAGGTTTCATGCTGCATGATCGCCTGTTACGCCCTGCGCAGGTTGGTGTTTCGTCCAATACGGGCGGCTGACGCGTCAGAAAAAGTAAAAATCCGATGCGGCAACGGGCGCATCGGGTTGCAGCGTCATCAACAGAATGGCTGCCTGCCCCCCCGACCCGTCGGCATCGTACCAGACGCGGTGATCATCCTTGTCATAGATGATCCGCACGCCGGATTTCTGTGCGGTCGCGTCATTCGATATCTGAAATTCGCGGCGCGACAGACCCCCGGCGGCATGGTTGCCAAATTCGGCACGCGCCAGACAGATCACGTCATTGCCGGACACGGCAAAATCGGTGACCGTGTCGCCGGCATCGGCGCGATTGCCAAAAACGAATCGGTCATCGCCGCTGCCACCGGACAAACGGTCAGCCCCGGCCCCGCCATTGACCGTATCATTGCCCGCACCGCCGCGCACAACATCGGCCCCAAGCCCGCCCCAAAGTTGATCGGCCCACGCGCCACCCACCAGTCTGTCATTTCCGGCCAACCCGTACAGGCGGTCGTCAAGTGCTGTGCCGGTCATCACGTCACGCGTCGCCGTGCCCCGGTCATAAGCGCCATTGGCAAAGGTTGAGGCGGGTCGTGCGTCGCCGTCCCACCAAGGTGCGGTGTTGGTGTTTGCCGCAGTCACGGCATCGGCGCGTGGTTCGGCCACAAAATCGGGGCCTTTCCACATGCCATAATCCCCCCATGGGCCCGGCCTGCCGGTATCGGAATACCACGCAAACGGCCCGGTGCCGACTGTCGCCCATGCCGCCAGTTCGGCCTCGTAAACCGCTTTCATTGCGGCTGACTGGGTAAAACGGATGGCAAAATCCGTCAGCGCGGGATCAGGGTTTTCAACCTGGTTCAACAGCAGCGCGCCGCCCTCATAGACCATGAAATCCAGCCCGTATTTATCCGCCAGCGCGCGGCCTGCCTGCCAGTTCGGCAGCAATTCCGTGTTCAGCTGATTGATCAGAAAATCCCGCGCCCGGCCAAAGCCGCCATCGGCATCGGTCATCCAGTCACGGATCATGTCGGCGGTTGACGGATCGGGTGCCCACCATGACAGATAGCCGTCTGTGGCAATCACATCAAACGCAGGTGGCGTCGGATTGGCGCCGCCTTGTGCCACAAGGCCCGCCGCTTTCAGCATTGCCTCGGCTTCACCCGTATCGAACATCACATCGTCAACCGTCAGCGTCGGGCGCAGCACGTCCGATTCCGCACCGAATGCGGCGGTAAAGAGGTCCGCCATCTTCGCCGCCTCGGTCCCGTAGAACCGGCCTGCCGCAAAATCCGTATCGCCAAACTCCCGCGCGCCACCTGCCTGAAAATAGGCGTACTGATCAAAGATCGTGGTCCAGTATTCATTCGAAAACTCGACCTGCAGCGTCAACCCGGGATCAAGGTTCGCCTTCACATAAGCCGCCGCCGCGCGCATGTACTGATCCGATGCGGTATGCGGGATATTGATCCACAGGTCCGACCGCGTTTCATTGGCCATCTGCACCAACAGCTCATACGGCATCCCGCGCCCCGGAAGGCCCCAGCTGGCCTGATCGGCCGTTTCCACATTGCGTAACCAATCGACCGTGTCGGGAAAGTTCGTGCTTTGCCAATCATGTGTGCGCAAGACCCGGAAATCATCCACCTTATCAAACCAGTCCGGGTTGAACCGTTCGCCCGCAGCAATCAGATCGGCATCGTCCGCCACATATACTTTGATGTCACGGATATGGTTGCCGGTATTGTTCGGGTCGGTGCTGTTCAGGATCACGGTCAAGCCATCCTGCTTTGGGTTTGCGGCCGTGCCATAATCGGGATCAAAGTTGATCTGTATCTTGTTGGGCCCGATCACAGTGTAGGGCGCGCTCACCTCGATCGACCCCTCACCAGACCATTCCATGATAAACGTCTGCGCGGGATAGACACTGCCGTAAAAGACGTTGGCATAAACCTGTGTTGCGGTGCCGTTCACCACGGGCAAGTCGGTCAGCCATCCCTTGGCGTCGCGCAGCAACAGATTTGATGGGGTGATGACAGACCTTTGCCCGTCCCAATATTCCCAGTCCCCCAGTCCCTTCATCAGATCAAGGGTCACGAAAACGTCGCTATATGCGTCCGGTCTGCCACCAAGGTTTAATGCTTGCGAAGGTCCTGTTGTCATCGTCACGCTCCATCACCATTACAGCGCGAAAGCGTGCACGGCAAAGATCACGATTCAACGTTGTGATTGTCACAGGATGGGCAGCAAGCGGGTTCGCGCCAGTGTTTGCCGCGCTAACGGGCGGTTTGCCGCACCGTCCCCGCCAGCAGCCGATCCACAGACAGCGCGCCCGCACCCTTGCCGACCAGGATCGCCAGCAGTAGCACCCAGAAAGCCCGCTGGTCCAGAATGACAGCATCCGACATCCGGTCAAACCACGCGCCCACCGTTTCCGGCCCGGCCTTGTGTCCGACGATATCCGTAAGGCTTTGCACGACAACAAAGCCCACCATGCCCAATGCGGCCAGCCGCGTGAACAGTCCGATCACAATCAGGATCGGCAGTGCAAATTCGGCAAAGGTGCCGGCCAGCACGATCAGGGTCTGAAACATGCTCATCTGGCTGGCATCATAGCCCGCAGCCTCGAACACACGCGGATAGATTTGCGCATAGGCCCCGGTCGAAGGCGAAAACAGCCCATCCCCGACCTTGGTCAGCCCGGATGCCCAGAAATAGCCAAACAGCACGGCTGCGAACACCAGACGCGCCAGCAAGGGCAGGCCTTCATCCGACGCGCGTGCCAGCAGGGCGGCAATCCGGTGATACAGGCCAAACAAGGCAGTCATCATGTTACTCCGATACATGGTCAGGGGTGATTAATGCGCCCGCTTGAAACAACAGGGCCAAAAGTGGGGCCGGGTCATGGCCGGGCTCGGCGACGGCGGCCCGTTTGGCCGCGTCTATCAGCGTGGCTTGCGCCAGCAAGGCGGTGATCATCGCGGTATCGCCCCGGCCGATGGCCCGCACCACCACATCCAATTCCCGATCACGCAAGATCAGCGCGCATTCCGGCGCTTTATCCGCAATGCTGCCGGGCGATTGCCCCGGCTGATGCGTCTGCCACAGCGTGACAATCGGATGATCCGAAACGACAACCTGCGCCGACGGGTGCAGCACCAGCGCGCCATCCCCCCCGGCCGCCGCCAGCGCCTGTAGTGCGGAACCCGTCATCGGCGCGGCATCCGCAGCGTGATAGGCCACACCGCGCGCCACCTCAACCCGCGCCACATCGGCCATATAGGGAAAGTCCGCAAGCGGTGGGAACGTCGCCAGAAAATCGGGAAAAGCATCGCCCCACAACATCAGGACAGGGGTTTTCGGGCGATGGGTGTCGGCAAACACCCGCGCCATCTGCGCAAAAAAGGCGTCGCCCACCAGCCGCGCAATCACCGGGAACTTCGTTGCCAAAGCCTGTGTCAGGCTATGGCCCACGTTGTTGCGATAGACATTGAACCGCCGCTGCGCCTCATCCGGGCGATGCGCGGTCACGCCATCGGGCACCACGCCCGACACCAGCCCTGCGGCAAAATCCGCCTGCAGATCAGGATGCCCGCGCATGCGCGACACCCTGACTGCGCAAAATCCGGCCTGCGCGATGCGCGTCCTGCATCAGAACATCAAAGGGCGGTACATCATTGTCCCATTCGACCAATGTGGGCCGCGCACCGATACGCGCGACAACGTCCGCATACAGCGTCCAGACCGCATCGGCGACTGGTGTGCCATGCGCGTCAATCAGAAGCGGCCCGGACGGCAGCGTTTCAACCGCGTGTCCGCCCAGATGAATTTCGCCGACCGCCTGTACCGGAAATGCCGCCAGATAGGCGCGCGCATCCATCTGGTGATTGGTGGCCGACACGAAGACGTTGTTCACATCCAGCAGCAACCCACATCCCGTGCGCCGGACCACGGCCTGCAGGAACGTGACCTCATCCATGGTGGATTGTTCGAACACGACATAGGTCGATGGATTTTCCAGCAGCATCTGCCGCCCTAAAACCGTCTGCACCTGATCAATATGGTCGCACACGGTGCGCAGCGTTTCATCGGTATACGGCAGCGGCAAAAGATCGTTTAGATAGCCCTCGCCATGGCTCGACCAGGCCAGATGCTCTGAAAAGCTTTCGGGCTGATACCGGTCGCACAGCCGTTTCAGCCGTGCCAGATGGCCCGCATCCAACGGCCCGGCGCCCCCGATCGAAAGCCCGACCCCGTGAACGGAAATCGCATAGTCGCGGCGCAGCAGTGCAAGCTGGACGTGTGGCCGCCCGCCATCGCCCATGTAATTTTCGGCGTGCACCTCAAAGAACCCCAGATCCGGGGCATCGCGCAGGATTTCGGGTAAATGCGCGGCCTTGAATCCGACACCCACTTGGGCTGGCAAATGTGCAGCGATCATCGGTACGCTCCGTCGTGGTGCATCGATGGGGCGGCGGTGACGCACCACCCCATGACGCGGTATATCAGGACTCGACCGCTTCCAGCGTGCCGTGCCCGTTCGGCGTTTCAATCGTCGTGCAGGTCCCTGCGGGAACCAGCGTCCATGCATTGGTCTGGTAATCCGTGGTCGATGTGCCCGCGCAGGTCGTGCCCGCCCCGGCAGCACAGTCATTTTCGCCGGCCAGCGACACGCCAAAGCACTTTTCCTTGCCACCTTCGGCAATGGCGGCAGTGCCCGCCAACATGGTCAGCGTTGTGGCCAGCGTTGCTGTCAGGCCGAGGGTCGATTTCATATTCATTCATACCTCCATGTGATGCATCAAGGCCCGCGTCGCAGTCCTTACCCGATTTGCTTACAACAGGTTTTTCATTTCGCACGGCCCCAGAAGTCGCCTATCACGCAGTGGTGTTTGGTCTTGACCGTTCGTGATCGTCCGGTGCCTTTTGATACCCGCCTATTTTGGCAGCAGATCCCGCAATTCGTAAACCAGCCGCAACGCATCAATCGGGGTCATCTCATCCGGATGTGCCGCCACCAGCCGCGCCTCGACAGCCGATGCTTTCGGCGGCGGTGGCGCGGTTGGCGTGTTGCGCGCATTGAACAGCGGCAGATCGTCAATCAGCGCCTTTTGCCGCGCCCCACCTTCGCGTTCGCCCTTCTCCAGTGCCTCCAGCACGACCTTTGCCCGTGCGATCACCGCAGATGGCAGACCCGCCAGACGCGCGACCTGCACGCCGTATGACCGGTCCGCCGCACCTTTGCGCACCTCATGCAGAAAGATGACATCACCTTCCCATTCGCGCACCGTCACTGTTGCGTTCTCGACCCCGCCCAGCTTGCCCGCCAAGGCGGTCATCTCGTGGTAATGCGTGGCAAACAGCGCGCGGCAACGATTCACATCATGCAGATGTTCCAGCGTCGCCCAGGCGATCGACAAGCCGTCATAAGTCGCCGTGCCGCGCCCGATTTCATCCAGTATGACCAGCGCGCGGTCGTCTGCCTGATGCAGGATTGCGGCGGTTTCGACCATTTCCACCATGAATGTCGACCGGCCGCGCGCCAGATCATCGGCCGCCCCGACGCGGCTGAATAACTGACTAACAAGGCCCAAATGCGCCTTTTGTGCGGGCACGAACGACCCCGCCTGCGCCAAAAGCGCGATCAGCGCGTTCTGCCGCAGAAAGGTCGATTTGCCCGCCATGTTCGGCCCGGTCAGCAACCAGATGGCAGGCGTGTCGCCTTGGGTCAACGCGCAGTCATTGCCGACAAAGGC
>JANNKX010000195.1:0-2178 GCA_031396505.1 Rhodobacterales bacterium | reverse complement strand
CGGGGCTTGCCGTTCTGGCACTGGCCGCCCGCCCTTTGCGTGACCTGATGGGGGTGACAGACCGCGCCGGTGCCTTTCGCGCAGCACACGCCAAACTTGTATCGGCGCTGGCCCGCCCGGTGGCCGCTCCGCGTGTACCTGTGACACAAACCACGCGGTTGCAATCAGGCGCGCTTGGCCTTGATCTGCGCGATGTGGATACGGGCAATGGTGTTGCGATCACCCTATCCCTGAACCCCGGCGAAAGGGCTGATTTGCCTGCCGGCACCGATGCCCGGCGCCTGTTTTTCGCACTTAGCGGGATAGAGCCAGTGCAGGCGGGCGATATCCGGCTGAACGATGTTTCGATCAATGATCTAAGTCCGGGCAGCCTGCGCCGCAGTGTTTTCCAGATCAGCTCTCACCTGACCGTGCTGAAAGGCAGTTTGCGCCGCGCCCTTACCCTTGGGCTGTCAGACCGACCCGATGATGCGGCGATCCGGACACGCCTGCAAAAAGCCGGGCTCCTTGGGCTGCTAGACAAACTGGGTGGGCTTGACCGGCGCTTGACCGAAGGCGCACGCACCCTGTCGGCAAAGGCGCGGATGGATGTTTCGGTTCTGCGGGCCGCATTAGGGCGACCGGGTCTTTTGCTGATAGCCGAGCCAGATCTGCTGTGTGCCGAGGTCAACCACTGGCTGAACGCCCACCCTGCCACCGTGATCCGATCCTGTGCAGATGCTGCGGGCAGACAAACACCGACCACGTTCTAGACGCTAGGGCGGATCGCCTATGCATGTTGCGTGTCGTGCACAATCGGCTGAACCCGATTACGCACGACACGCTCCAGCGCCGCCAGCGCCGCGACACCGGGCCTGCAGTGGCCGCTTTGCTTTTTGCAGGATGAAAATGACCCATCCTGCAATCTTGGCAGGCACAGCCCCGGATGGCGGGCAGCCCCACAGATGCACCAGACGCGGCCCCCCCCGGCAGGTCTGGGCGCATCACCGAAGTATCTGGCGCAGGCTGAAAATAGTTCGGAATAAACCCCGCCAGGCGACGTTCTTCTTATGCAGCCAACGGGGCTGCGATCAACTTCAGGAGACGACCATGAAGACGATGAAAACGCTGCTGACCGCCGGCCTCATATCGGCAACCGGGCTTGCGACAACCGCATTCGCAGCCCCCGCTCCGCGCACTGTCACCCCGGCGACGGAGTTCGATCACGTTGTGACGGTCGCGCTGACAGCGGCAGAGCGGCGGGCCCTGAGGCAGGCCGCACGCGCTGCGCCCGATGACGACAGTTCGCATTCCAACAGCAATTCGAACTCGAACAGCAACTCCAGCTCGGATTCGAACAGCAACTCGAGCTCCAACTCCAACTCGAATTCCAGCAGCAACTCGAGCTCCAACTCGAATTCGAACAGCAGCTCCAACTCGAACTCCAATTCGAGCTCGGACAGCAACTCGAATTCAAGCTCCAACTCGAACTCCGATTCGAACTCCAACAGCTCAAGCAACGACAGCGATGGCGACGACGACTAAGGCCTGACCTGCGACCATTGAAAAGAGAACCGGCCCCGCGGGGCCGGTTTTTTAATGTCCGGATAAGGCGTATCAGCGTTTCGCGCGGGCCTGGGTGCGATACCAGCCCGTTTCTGACGTTGTATTGCGCTGCACTTTCACCCGGTCTTCACGTTCGCCGGGATGTTCGGCGCGGATATCGGCGTCAATTTCGGCGGCATCGCGGCGGAACGGGATGACCTGCACGATGGGCGAGCCTTTGCCGATCGTGTGCAATCCGTCAGGCCCGGTCGCAAAGAACGGGAAATGCACGGGTGATCGGTAGGTGTCGGTATCCACGATGCCTGCTGCCACCTCAAACAATCCGTTCGGGCGGTTCAGCGGATTGATGAACAAGCAGCTCCACCCCGGCGGGGTGATGATGGTCCAGAAGTTGTGGAATTTGCAGGGCGGCAGACCGTCACGCGGGTTGCCCTTGACCTGATGCATGCCGTGGTTCGACGCCAGCGGCCGGTCAAAATCCCAGCCGGTGTTGACGGTCTTGCCGCCATCCGCGATTTCCATCCGCAGGGTGGCGGGCAGGGTCAATATCCAACCCGTTGTCATGGCATCCAGAAACGACATGCAGCGTTTGACCGTCAGGCCGGTATCGGTTGGCGACACCTTGTCAGGCGT
>JANNKX010000172.1:0-21602 GCA_031396505.1 Rhodobacterales bacterium | reverse complement strand
CCGCCTGATGTATTGCCGAACAGGAACAGATCGCGTTCCGTGGGCAGGCGCACGCGGTCGGTTGGCAGGGCAAGCGCCTCGCCGCGTGTCGGGGTCACCAGATGCGGGGTCACGATGATGACGAGTTCCGACTGCGACCGTTGATATTCGGCTGACCGGAACAGCGCCCCGATGACCGGCAGATCGCCTATCCATGGTACCTGAGTGTTGTCGTCGCGGAAGTCGTCCTGCAACAGACCCGCAATGGCGAAACTTTCCCCATCCCGCATTTCAACAGTTGTTGACGTTCGGCGGACCCGGAAAGCAGGGACGGTAATCCCGTTATTTGTGATACCCGCCGCAGAATCAATGCTCGACACAGCCGCATTGATGACAAGATTGATTACATCGCCATCGACAACTGTAGGCACAAAGTCCAGCTCTACACCAAATGGGCGATATTCGATCCCGACGCCGTCGTCATCAACCACCGGCACCGGAATTTCGCCGCCCGCAAGAAAGCTTGCTTCCTGTCCTGACAGCGCGGTTAGGTTCGGTTCCGCAAGCGTGCGGACAAGACCTTTGGATTCAAGCGCTTCGAGGACCACAGCAAATTCGAGCGCGCCGATACCAAAGCCTGCGACGAGGGCACCTGCGGCCTCATTTGGCGAGTTGATGACGCCACCCGTGAGTGCATTATTGAATTGCGTTCCATTGGTAAGAGTGCCGGACCCGATACGGCCACCACCATCACTTCCGGTGGTGCGGAACCCGAACGACCCATCCAGACTTTTCGACACCGACCGCGACATTTCGGCAAAGCGCACTTTGAGCATCACTTGCTGCACGCCGCCCACTGACATCAGGTTCGATACCCGTTCTGGCGCATAACGGTTCGCCAGATCCAGTGCGCGGTCCAGCTTGGCCGTGGATGACACTGTGCCCGACAGCACGATCCCGTCATTCGCCGTACGCACCTCGATCGGTTCACCCGGCAAAATCTGCTGCAAGCGTTCCTTGAATTCCGCAATATCGGGCGTAACGTGCACTTCGACGTTGGAAATCAGCGTGCCATCAGGGGACAGCAGGGTCAGCGTGGTGCGCCCCGGTGCCTTTCCCAGTACATAGATCGACCTG
The DNA here is from genome assembly GCA_031396505.1 of Rhodobacterales bacterium. Lineage (GTDB taxonomy): Bacteria > Pseudomonadota > Alphaproteobacteria > Rhodobacterales > Rhodobacteraceae > JAAFHS01. The sequence goes on along the minus strand of JANNKX010000172.1, from coordinate 20,486 downwards.
TCCGACAGTGTGGAGATATCCGCAATGCCGGGGTTTGCAATTGAAAGTTCCGCAAACGGCACATCGCTTTCAACAACGACTGCGCGGTTCATCGGCACGTTCAACGACGAAGAGGGCGAACCCTCCATCACCCGCAGCGTTTCCGCCAGAACGGGTGATAGGCTTGTCGATGCCAGGGCCGCGCCCAGCAATCCGACTGCCATGATATTCCGCATGTTCATAGTGACCTGCCCTTCTGATCACGCCTCGTTTCGGGTCTTTTTTCGCCCGTTCACTGATGCACTTTGCCGGAGTTGGCGATTTATAGCAAGATTCAACCTGTTATAGCGTGTTCCTTATGTGGATAACAGGCAACACGCAGCTAGGCGTGGCGCAAAGCAAAGGGCGCGACCCCCAGATAAGGTGGTCGCGCCCGGACTTTTGGTTCGGAGCAATTGGTGCAGGGGATCGGAATTTCGACCATCTCGCCGCCCTTGCGGGTGCGGACGGTGCAAACCTGCTCTTGCTGCACCTCGACGATTTCCTGCGCAACCTCGCCAGTTATGTCACGGTTATTGACTTGCACGGCCCCTGCTGCGGTCGCGTCATTGGTGCCCACCAGCGACAACGCAAGCTTGCCGGTTGCCTGTGCCTGTGCGAGGCGGCCCACTTGTTCGGGGTTGACCGATACCGTCACCGTGCGGGCAATCGTCGCCTCACCGGCGCGTTCGCTGGCCAGTTGGTCCACCGCCACGATGGGCACCGCACTTTCGATCAGTTTGGTGAAGGCGCCGCCAGACGAGTCCGATGTTCCGGTCCAATAGACGTCAACACGGTCGCCCGGCTGCAAGAAGCCCGACACGCCCGATGACACGTCAACCTTGATCGCAAAGGCCCGCATGCCGGGTTCCAGCTGCCCCGTCAGGCCGGCAGGCTGCCCCGGTGCGGTGACCTTGACGGCAAGGATCGGCTCGAACGCTTCCATCTGCCGCAAGACATAGCGAGGGTCGGATTCATCTTCGGAAAACAGCGTCACATTGCCATCGGGGAACTGTGCCACGACATCCTCGGGCAATTCCTCGGTACTCGCGCGGAAGATGGACGGGGGCAGAAAGCGCGCCTGCATCCAGACCGCCTGCACATCTTCGCGTGTCAGCGGCTCGCCATAGCTTTTCGGTTTGTTGACGACATAAACCTCGACCAGTTCGCCAATCCGGGCGCGCCGTTCCTGTTCTTGGGCCAGTGCGGCCTCTGTCTGCGAAATATACCCTTGTGCCAGATAGACCGCGCCACCAGCGAGCGCGACCCCTGCCACCAAGACCAGTCCGAATACCCCACGCATTCTTCCGTCCTTTTCAAACCGGGTCCGCCAAAGGCGAAACCCCTGCCCACCAAACCCGTAACGGCGTTACGGGTTGCCGAATTCTGTTGCCTGTTCGACGCCACTTGCGATTGCCGCGGCGGCGTCCGTGTAAAGTGACTCGCGCAGAACCTGAAAGACTGACAACACCATCAGGATGATGCCCGCCGTCAGGACCACAAAGTCGACGGTAACAGCGCCGGATTCATCCTTGCCAAAACGCTTGAACAGTTTCTTCAGCATTGTCACATCTCCTTGCAGTATCGATCCCCGCACCGCATTTTCGTTCCTTTCGGGTTGACGGACATTCTGCTGTCATCCCGTGGTCAAAACAGACCCTTCATAAAATGTGGAAAGTCCGCAGATCGTGCGATCTGCGAACTTTGCCAAGGCACAGGATATGCCTCTACGCAATCAAAAGATCACGGTGCGCCGAAGTTGCCGGCAGCTGCATCTTCCAAGTCGCCTTGGATCGAGTCTGCAGCAGCGGTGATGCCCGGACGGATCGTGGTCATGACAACCAGGCCCAGACCAACGATAGCAGCGGTCAGCACGACCCAGTCAACCGTCACGGCACCGTCTTCGTCTTTTGCGAAATGCTTGAAGATGTTCAGAAGTTTCATAGTGTATTCCCTTTCCCAGGAGTTGCTCAGTTCATGTCACCGCGACGGGTCTTCTCGGATCGGCCTCTGTTCCGTCCGATCTCCGTTTCGGCTTGAACACATATGGCCCCCCAAACGTGGCTGGAATTTGGACAAAGCGGGACATTTTCACAGCATTCACGATTTCTTTGGAATTTATGCTAACCATCGGAACACAAACGATTAAATTATCGTTTATAGCGTTGCGCGACGTTGAGTTTGCGTGTCTTTTGCGCCGATTTGGGCAAATTTGCGGCAAAAGACGCCCAAAACCGCTGGCCGGATGCCTGATTCTTTGCGACTCTGATTGCAACGAAAAGAAAAAAAGCAGGCTCCGCACCATGCGGCTATCAGCAGGAATCATTGCCGTCGGGCTGTCTTTCGCGGGGGTATTGCCCTTGTGGGCCGAGGCGTTGTCCGGCGATACGGGGTCCACGTTTCGGCGGGTCAAACCGCCGGTTGCGGGCGCACCACGGATCACGGTGCAGATCGACCCGGAAGAACAGGCGCGTGTTTTGGCGGCCCTGCCTGCGGCCGAACCCTATGCCGCACCCGACACGCCTGTCGCAACACCGGCGCAACCGTCCGGCCCGGTCGCACATACCTATGACTGGTTCTGGGAAATGATCCCGCCGGAGAAAGCATCCGGCGCGGGGCGCTTTCCCAATGCACTGGCGGCCCTGTCACAGGGGCCGGGGGGCACGCAGGTCGGTGCCCCGCGCCTGCAGGCAATGCAAGAGATCGCCGATGCCTACGGCACGGAAATTCTGAAAGCGACGGTCGGCACGGATGTATCGCCCGCATTGGTGCTTGCGGTGATCGGGATTGAAAGCGCGGGCAAGCCAAATGCGCTGAGCTCGGCTGGGGCCCAAGGGTTGATGCAACTGATCCCGGCCACGGCGGAGCGCTTTGGTGTGACCGATAGCACGGATCCGGCGCAAAACATCAAAGGCGGTGTGGCCTACCTCAATTGGCTGCTGAACGAATTCGACCGTGATCCGTTGATGGTGATTGCCGCCTATAACGCGGGCGAGGGGGCGGTGCGTAACAACGCCGGTGTGCCACCGTTTGCAGAAACCCGTGATTACGTGCCAAAGGTGCTGGCGGCCTGGCAGGTTGCTTCGGGCCTGTGCCTGACGCCACCCGAACTTGTGACCGACCCTTGTGTGTTCCGGGTGATTGCAACGGGGGGATAGGCCCCCGTTCGCGAGGGTGCGTCAGGTATCGGGCATCTGCAACGAAATCAGCCGCCCGCCCTTTTGGTAGCGCACCTCATTGGCCGTGATCGCGGCGACTGTGCCGCCGTCGATGCGATCACCGACCTCGACCCGCTTGTATCGGCCATTGCTTTGCCGGATCAGGGCATAACGGCTGGATTGGGTGCCATAGACCCCGATCAGGTTGACGCGTGTGAGATTGATGGCGTTGGCGAATGTCGCCCTTTCGGCGACCGATCCGCTGGTTGGAGCTTGCGATCCGCCACTTTCGATGTCCGGCTCTGCATCCGCCTCGGGGGCTGTCGGTGCCGCGGCCACCCGTTCCGGTTCCGGTTCCGGTTCGGGCTCCGGGTCGGGCGCGCGTGTCGCCGCCGCCAGCGCCGCTGCCACGGCGCGTTCCAGATCGCGCGGCCGCGGGGCCGGAATGCGTGACACGCTGACGGCAAGTCTGCTGCCGGATGGTGTGACCAGCGCGTCAACCGGGTTCGTCGCAACAACCGCCAATATTGCCGCTTCGGCCGCACTGCCGGCCGCAGCTGATGCGGTCGCAAGTGATGCCGCCTCGGTTGCCACCCGCGCGTCTTCGCCTGCCGCCAACACTGCGCCGGGGCGGCCACGCGGGCGTGGGCTGCTGGCAAGGATCGGCCGTTCGGTGCCAAGGGCCGCGTCATCGTCCGTATTCGGTACGATCAGCGTCGCCGGACGGCTGCGCGGGCGTGCATCGGCAAGTGCCGGGTCCGCACCAACAACCGCCGCCCCTGCGCCCGCTGGCGGCACCGCGCCGTCCACAACCGGCAAGGTTTCCGGCACAATTGCCGCGGCTTCCACTGCTGCAGGTCGTGCGGGGGGGCGTGCCAGTGGCGGGCCGCTGAACAGGCGCACACCCTCCGGCGTCAAAATGCCTTCGGGCGTGCCTGCGATCGTGCCGTCAGGGTTGAATGTATACGTGGTGCCAAACGGCGGCGGCGGCAGTTGCGCCGCCGGCGGCGCATCAACATCCGCAACCGGTGCGGCCAGATTTGCAACAAGCGGTGCCACCAATGGCGAATCTGCCGTTGACAGCACGATCACCGTATCCTGCGACGACACGCCGACATCGGCCGGACCTGTGCTGCCCGCGGCAAGGACGTCAACGCCGGTCTCGGGGGCGGGACCGGCGTTTTCTGTCGCGGCAATCTGGTTGTCGGGTAGCGTCGCCGCCAGGGCCACATCACCTGGTGGTTCGGCCAAGGCGACATCTACGGGCGCATCCGCCGCCACATCCGTCGCAACGGCGGCTGTTACATCGACCACGGCGTCGTCACCCGCCTGGCCATCTGCCAGCGCCTCGTCTTCAATCAGTGGCACGTCAGCCGTGGCCACTTGGGTCGTCTCGCCCGCATCATTGCGCGAGGCCAAAAAGAACGACGACCACGCCGCCAGCAGGGCCAGAAACAGGATCAGAATGCCCGTCAGGATCAGCCCAAGGTATCTGGGTTTTCCGCGCACGGGCTGCGTTGTTGCAAAGGTACCCCCGGGTTTGGTCAATGGCTTGCGCGGCACCTCTGCGGGCGGCATCGTCGCCGCCGTCGCCTTGCGCTTTTTGCCACCAGGCATCACCGGTGCCGTGACGGCAGCCGCCCCGCCTGCCATGCGTACCGCATCGCGCGCGGGCATCGGCTGTGGCGGCATCGTCGTCCCGCCCGACTGTGCCCGCGCCGCCAGCCGGTCTGCCAGCAGCCCCGGCATCGGTGTCGCGCCACCCCGCGTCGGCGCAGCCCCCAACGGTTTGGCGCCATTTTCGGCCGCACGTCTGCTTGCAAAGGCCATCAGCGCCGCCGTTGACGGTGTGGGCGGCAAATCGTCTTCTCTTGTCGGCATCACTGGCAGCGCATCGACCTGCTGGTCTGATACATCCGCGAACGGCGCTTCATCGTCGATGTCAGGTACCGATGCCGACACCACGCTGGTCGCCGGGTCCGCAACGGGCGAAATGGTGAAACGCGGGGCAGGGGGTATGTCTGCGTCGGGTTCCGGTTCATCAGGCACAACGGCGGTCGGCGGATCGACCGGGTCGGCCTCTTGCGGCATCGTCTCGGGTGCGACACCTGTGTCCACCACGACATCAACCGAAACATCTTCGGCAATGCCCAGCGCAAGATCGGCTTCCGCCTCGGCGTCTAGTGCCGGTACGGGGGCGTCGACCTGCGGTTCATAGGTTTCCTGCGGAACTTCAGGCTCTTCGTCATCCGCAACGGCGGCACCCACGGTATCCGCACCGATCAGCTGGATTGCCACGACGTCACGTTCCAGCCGCCGCCCTTTGCCAAGGGCCGCCACCGAAAATGCTGTTGTGCCAAACATCGGTTCGCCATCAAATGCGCCAGCTTCGGGGATTGCCACAAAGGAAATGGGCCGGAATGCCCGATCCACCGCAAACCCTTCGGCCTCGTCCAGGGTTTCGCGCGCAACGACCGCGACCTGTACGTCCGACCCGGTACCGTACCAGTCAAACACCAGATCCTCGGGCGCATAAGGGGTGCGCCCTGCAAGTGCTGCCCGAATTTCATCGCGCCGCGCCGCGTCTGTGGTGGCCGTCACAGACACGGTTGTATACAAAATCTGCGAATTCGGGATCACCAGCTTGGTCGATATCCCGCGCGGTGCCCGGTGCGCTGCCATTTCACGCAACGCGGTAAGCTGCTCTTCCATGTCGGGCGCGCCAAAGGCGACCTCGCCCAAAGGCAGCCATCCTTTGCCTGTGCGCTGCAACAGGCCAATGCGATCTTCAGACAGGTTCAGTGCGAAATTTGGTTTCATTCTGCAGGTCTAGCACAGGGTGAAAGCCGCGCGGAACGCATGGCTTGTTATTCGCGCCTTCCTACAGCAGCTTTTCGCCCAATGAAAGGAAAAGCCCCAAGGTAAGCGTTGTCTGGCGCGTCATATTGGTGAATGTCCGCCTGAACACGAAAGGAACCCCATGCACATCCTGAAAACCTTTGCCGCCACAACCGCCCTTACCCTTGCCCTGACGCAAATGGCCACCGCCGACAGCGGCCGCACGATCACCGTCACGGGCGAAGGCATCGTTCAGGCCGCCCCTGATCAGGCGACGATTTCGCTTGGCGTGACAACCACCAAAGAAACAGCCGTCGATGCCCTGGCCGCCAATTCGACCGCGCTTGCCGAAGTGATTGCCCAGCTCAAGGCCGCAGGCGTGGCGCAAGGCGACTTGCAAACATCGAACTTGTCGCTGAACCCGAACTGGTCGAGTTACGAAAGTGTCTCCGGACAGGCCATTTCCGGCTACACCGCCTCGAATCTTTTGAATGTGCGCGTCCGCGATCTGGCCGTTCTGGGCAGCATTCTGGATGCCGCCGTGTCTGATGGGGCCAATACGATGAACGGCATCACCTTTGGTCTGGTCGAACCGACCCCCGTTCTGAACGAGGCCCGCGCGCTTGCGGTCGCCGATGCAAGGGCCCGTGCCACCGTGCTGGCAGCGGCGGCAGGGGTGCAGCTTGGCGCAATCGAAACCATCACCGAAGGTGGCGCATTCGCAGGCCCCGCGCCGATGTTCCGCGCGACCGAAGCGTCCGTGCCCATCGAAAACGGCGAGGTCGGCATGACCGCGTCGGTGACGGTGACGTTCGAAATCGCCGATTGATCAAGACATCACCCCCGGCATTCGCTGCCGGGGGTATGATCGTCAAGCCGTCGCCGCATCCAGCGCCTGATTGAGGTCGGCGATGATGTCGGCCACATCCTCGATCCCGATGGACAGGCGCACCACGTTTGGCGCGGCGCCGGCCGCAATGCGCTGTTCGTCGGACAATTGCCGGTGCGTGGTCGATGCCGAATGGATCACGAGGCTACGGGTATCCCCGAGGTTCGCCACATGCGAAAACAGCTTCAGGTGATCGACGAATTTCACGCAGGCCTCATATCCGCCCTTCACCGCGAAGGTGAACAGCGCGCCTGCGCCCTTTGGCACGATCATCTTGGCAAGGTTATGATAGGGCGATGACGCCAACCCCGGATAGGTCACGAAATCCACCCGCGGATCGGCTTCCAGCCATTCGGCCACGACTTGCGCATTCTCGACATGTCGCTGCATCCGCAGGGACAGCGTCTCAATCCCCATCAGCGTATAGTGCGCGCCTTGCGGGTTCATCGTCATGCCCAGATCGCGCAGGCCCACGGCAATCGAGTGGAAGGTGAATGCCATTCCCCCAAGTGCCGCATGAAAGTTCAACCCGTGATACGCCGGTTCGGGGGCCGCAAGGCTGGGGAATTTCCCGCTCGCCGACCAGTCGAACTTGCCGCTGTCAACGACGATCCCGCCGGTTACCGTGCCATTGCCAGTCAGGTACTTCGTCGCCGAATGGACCACCAGTGTCGCCCCATGTTCAATCGGGCGGCACAGATAAGGCGTCGCCGTCGTGTTATCCACGATCAGCGGCAGGCCCGCATGATTGGCCACGCGCGCAATCGCATCGAGGTCAGAAATCGCCCCGCCCGGATTGCAGATCGTCTCGCAGAAAAGCGCCCGTGTGTTGTCATCAATCGCCGCCGCAATCGCCTTTGGATCATCGAAATCCACCAGCTTGGCCGACCAGCCGAATTTGCGGATCGTGTTGGTGAACTGCTGCACCGTGCCGCCATACAGCTTTGACGAGGCCACCACATTGCACCCCGGCTGCATCAGCGGGAACAGCGCCATGATCTGCGCCGCATGCCCCGATGAACAGGCAACGCCGCCTACGGCCCCTTCCAGCGCCGCGACCCGGTCGACCAGGGCCATCACCGTGGGGTTGGTCAGACGCGAATAGATGAAGCCCACTTCCTGCAGGTTGAACAGTTTTGCAGCATGGTCCGCATCGCGGAACACATAGGCTGTTGTCTGGTAAATCGGGATCTGCCGCGCACCCGTGGCCGGGTCCGGTTTTGCCCCGGCATGAATTTGCAGTGTGTCAAAGCCCATTGGTTTGGTCATGCAAGCCTCCCTGAAAATTTGATCGCAGGTTATGGGATGGCAGGCGGGCTGTGAAGGGGGGCAATTGTACCCCTAAAGGCGTGCCAATTGCCGCAGTGCATGCCCGCCGTCTGGTCCTTTTAAAGGGCGCGTGCGCATCACCCGCGTTCGTCCTTCGGGCTGCCCATCACCACATAGGTCGTGATCGCATTGACCTGCGGGATCACGCCCAGCACTTCGGTATGAAAATGCTTGTAGGCCGCGAGGTCGGCGGCCTCAACCCGCAGCAGATATTCGACGGTGCCCGTCACATTATGGACCTCGCGCACCTCCGGTGCCCGCGCCACTGCGCGCTCGAATGCCTCTTGCGCGGCTTTTGTGTGCTGCGACAGACCCACGGCCATATAGGCTACAAACCCCGCCCCCACCTTGGCCGGGTCCAATACCGCGCGGTATCCCTTGATGATGCCTGTCCGCTCCATCTCTTGCACGCGGCGCAGACAGGCTGACGGCGACAGCCCCACCCGTGCTGCCAGATCAAGGTTGCTGATCCGCCCGTCGCGGGTCAGTTCGCGCAATATCCGTTCGTTTATGCTGTCGATCTTCGTCATATCTTGCGAAATTTCGCACAAATTTCGCATCTTCGCAACCCAATGCGGTGCAATCTACATCATTCTGCGCAAATGACACCCGAACAATTCATTGCCCTTATCGGTTTCGCCTTTGTCACCTCGATCACGCCGGGGCCAAATAACATGATGCTGATCGCGTCGGGGGCGAACTTTGGCTTCTGGCGGTCGATCCCACATATGCTGGGTATTTCGCTGGGCCATATGGCCATGACGCTGATCGTGGGCCTTGGTCTGGCGGGGATCGTGCAGCAGGAACCGCGCATCTTGATCGTGCTGAAATGGGTCAGCGTGGCCTATCTTTTGTGGCTGGCGTGGAAACTCGCCCATGCCGCCGCGCCGGGAACGGCAACCGCTGGCGCCCGCCCGATGACGTTTCTGGCCGCCGCATTGTTCCAATGGGTCAATCCAAAGGCGTGGACCATGTCGCTGGGTGCTGTATCGGCCTACGCCACAAGCCCCACGCCGGTGGTGGTTGCCCTGATTGCCGTGACTTTCGCCGTCATCAACCTGCCTTCGGTCAGCGTTTGGACCTTTGCAGGGCAGGAATTGCGCCGCTATCTGAATAGCCCTGCGCGCCTGACAATCTTCAACAGGACGATGGCCGCACTTTTAGTCGTCTCGCTTTGGCCTGTTCTCAGCCATTGATCGTACAGCGGCAACCTATTCCCGCAACATCCGGATCCTTTTCGAATTTTCGCAGAAAATTCGGATGTCATGCATGGCCATGCGGCGTTATCGAAACCACAATCCCTCAGACTTGATGCGGTTTCGCATCATTTGTTCGCGGCGCGGCAGATCGGTGCGATCAAACATCGCCCGCACCTGTGCACCCTTGCCCTGATAGATCAGCTTTTGAAACGGCGGATAGGCTTTCAGCACTTTCTTCACGGGGTTCGGTGCCGCCACTTGCTCCAGTGCCGCCACAACCGCATCGCTTTCGCGTGCATAAAGCAACGGCAGCGCCCGCCAGTGGCATGTTAGATCGCCATCCAGCCCCGCGAGCGCCGGCCCGGGCCGCCCCCCGCCAAGGGCATGAATAACCAGTGGCAGCGCCACTTGATCCAGCCAGGGATGCAATTCCTGCACCACCAGCTCTTTCGGCCGATCGTCGCGTATCTCTTTGGCAAAACGAAGGAACTTTTCGCCAAACTCCTTTGGGCTGCGATAAAAGAACCAACCTGCGTTAAAGTACAGATAGCGTTGCCAGTATCCGTCCGGCTGACGCGGATCAAGCGAGGAGGCGAAGTCGAGCCCGAATTTCGCATAAAGTGATGCCCAGATATCGGCGTGGTTCGGCCCATAAAGTTCGATCACAGGCCACGTCCCTTCGCGCCGCATCGACGCCGAAGGTTTCGAGAAATCAAACGGCACCGCATCAATCGGCCCGGTGATCAGTGTATCGGTATCCAGAAACACGAACGGTTCATCCGGCAACGCCGCCAGGGCCTCGATCTTGTTGCCATAGGCATAGGATTGCCCGAAAACCGTATTGACAAACGGCAGAAACGTCACACCCAAATCGGCCAGCAGCGACCGTACCGGGCCATCCGGAATGCGCGGATCATCGGTCCACAATGGCCCCGCCTGCGGTTCTGCGATGAACAGCTTGCCTTGAAAATCCGGCGCAAACCGGCGCAACGATGCGGCCAGCAGCACCGCCTCATATTGCAAGCGGCCCGCCTGTCCGATTGCGATGATGTTGAACTGTGTCATGATCCCGCCTGTGCCGTCGCGAATATGCCCGCGAAACAAGGCAAGGGCAACGTGTTGAAAACCCTGCGTCCGGGGGTGTGTAAATGTCGCCAAAGCTGGGACAATCCAAGGTGTCCGCCTCAATTTGACCACAATTGCGGCACAATTTAAACACGTCGAAAAGCAGCAAGCCGGGCACAAGACCCGGTCGACGATCCGAGGCAGAACGCAATGGCGACCATTAACGGAACCAACGGCAACGATACGTTGACGGGTACGCCAACGGCGGACTCCATTTCGGGGCAGGGTGGGAATGACACCCTGTTCGGTGGTGCGGGCAACGACTCGTTGTTCGGCGGCAATAACAACGATCTGCTTGAGGGTGGTACGGGGGCGGACACGCTTACCGGGGGTTCTGGCAACGATACGGCGAGCTATGCCTCGTCAAGTGCCGCTGTCATTGTCAGTCTGGCGACCAATACAGGCGCTGGCGGTGATGCGCAGGGCGATGTTCTGTCCAGCATTGAAAACCTGATCGGATCGGGTTTTGATGACATTCTCACTGGGAATACGGCCTCCAATGCGCTGACGGGCGGCGATGGCAATGACGTACTTTCCGGTGGTGACGGGTCGGATTCGTTGTTTGGCGGGCAGGGCAATGATACCCTGACAGGCGGCACGGGCAACGATGTGATCGACGGCGGCACCGGCATCGACACGGCCAGTTACACGGCGTCATCGTCGGCAGTGAACGTCAACCTCGCAACCGGAACCGGCAGTGGCGGTGACGCTGCAGGGGATACTTTGACGGACGTTGAAAACCTGATCGGGTCCAGCGGCAACGATACACTCACCGGCAACACCGCTGCAAACGTGTTGTCCGGCGGGCTGGGCACGGATCAGATCTTTGGCGGCGATGGCAATGATACGCTGATTGGTGGTGGCGGCGGCGATCTGTTGAATGGCGGGAACGGCATCGACACCGCTGATTACGGCGCGTCGGGCTCTGCTGTGAACGTCAATCTGACCAGTGGCACTGGCAGTGGCGGGGATGCCGCTGGCGATACTCTGAGCGGTGTCGAGAATCTGACCGGGTCCGCCCTTTCCGACGTGCTGACGGGGAACAGTGCCGCGAACTATCTTGCAGGTGGTACGGGCAACGATTCTTTGTTTGGCGGCACGGGCGATGACACGCTTGCCGGGGGTGCCGGGGCCGATGTCATCACCGGCGGCGAGGGCATGGATTTCCTTGACTACAGCGCGTCGGGAGCGGCTGTTTCGGTCAATCTGGGTACAGGCGCCACGTCGGGAGGTGATGCAGCCGGCGACGTGTTGAACGGCGTTGACGGGATCATCGGAACGGTCTTCAACGACACGCTGCTCGGCTTTGATAATCAGGGATTCACGGGCGATGTTTATACCAACATCTTCTACGGCGGTGGTGGCAATGACTTTCTTGATGGCGCAGGTTCGAACGATATTCTATCGGGTGGTGCGGACAATGACACCGTTATCGGTGGCGCCGGGACCGATCAGTTGTTCGGTGACGAAGGCGCGGATCAGCTGTTTGGCGGTGCCGATCGCGATACCCTGTTCGGCGGTACGGGGACCGATACGCTGTTTGGCGGTGATGGGACCGACAGCCTGACAGGCGGCGACGGGGAAGACAGCCTTGATGGCGGGGCAGGCAATGACACGCTGTTTGGCGGCGACGGCGACGATACACTGTCGGGCGGGGACGGTGCAGACTTTCTGCAGGGCGGTGGCGGGTCCGATACGTTTGTTGCGGGCATCGGCGATGTCATCGACGGTTCCGAATCTGGCGATGAAACCGATGTCATCGACCTGACCGGCCTTGGCCGCCACAACATCATTCGCGATCCGTTGAACCCGGAAAACGGCATCATCCAGTTTCTGGATATCTTTGGCAACGTCAACGGAACACTCAGTTTTCTGAACATTGAAACCGTTATCGCGTGCTTTACCCCCGGCACGCGCGTGGCCACCGCAAAGGGCCTTACGGCGGTCGAGGCACTTTGTGCAGGCGACATGGTCGTCACCCGCGACCACGGATTGCAACCGGCGCGCTGGATCGGGTCGCGCAGCCTTTCGGCGCGCGATCTGTTGGCAGACCCTACACTGCATCCCGTTCTGATCCGCAAGGATGCGCTTGGCCCCGGCTGCCCCGACCGCGACATGATGGTGTCGCGCCAGCATCGTATGTTGATGCAAGGGCCCGCCGCAGAATTGCTGTTCGGCAGCCCAGAGGTTCTGGTGCGCGCGGCGCATCTGATTGGCCTGCCGGGGGTGACCAGCGCGATGCCAAAGGGGGTCACCTATCTGCATGTGCTGTTTGACCGGCACGAAGTCATTCTGGCCGATAACGCCTGGAGTGAAAGTTTTCAGCTCGGGGATCGCAGCCTTGAAGGAATGGATGCCGCGCAACGTGACGAACTTGAAAAGCTGTTCCCCGACATGGCAACCGAGGCCGCAACGCGTTTTGCCGCCGCGCGCATTACCCTGAAATCACACGAGGCACGCGTGCTGCTGGCGGCCTGACCCGGCTTATGGCGTGTTGCGTCCGATCAGTTCAGCCGATCAGACGCAAAACGCAAAAAACACAGCTGATCCTCTTTAGCCCCGCGCATCGTCGTCCAGCAATGCTTCGGGCATGTTCTGTAATGCAACAGGCCGCAGCCAACGCCGGATTGCCATCGAGCCCACGGATGTTGCGCCGAAATTCGTGCTGGCGGGATACGGTCCGCCATGCACCATCGCCTCGCACACCTCAACGCCCGTTGGAAAGCCGTTCGCCAGCACCCGGCCTGCCTTGCGCTCCAGGATCGGCAGCAAGGTGCGCGCGACCGGATAATCCCCGGTGTCGATGTGCAATGTGCAGGTCAGTTGCCCGTCCAGACCTGCGGCAATCACCTGCATTTCATCCAGATCGGCCACGCGTACAATCAGGCCAAGCGGGCCAAACACCTCATGCGCGAGGGTGGGGTTCGCCCGCCAATCCGCGCCCGACACCTCCAGCAGTGCAGGCTTTGCCTGCCGTGCCCCGCTGTCAGATGACAACAATGCGCGCACACGGGGGGCCGCAGCCATTGCGTCGCGTCCACGGTGATAGGCGGTGGCGATGTCATCGGTCAGCATTGTCTGCGCCGTCACCTGCGCCAAGGCGTCGTGCGCAACATCGGCGAAGGCATCGGCATCCGGCCCGTCAATCATCACCACAACGCCGGGATTGGTGCAGAACTGCCCCGCCCCCATGGTCAGCGATGCAGCCCATCCGGTGGCAATCGCGGCAGACCGCACTGCCATGGCGTGGGGCAGCAGGAACATCGGGTTCACCGATCCCAGTTCGCCAAAGAACGGAATGGGTATGGGGCGTTGTGCGCACAGATCAAACAGCGCGCGTCCGCCTGACAGGCCGCCTGTAAACCCGACGGCACAGATTGCCGGATGTGTGACCAATGCCGTTCCCAGATCAAACCCGTTGCCCTGCAGCAGCGAAAATACCCCCTGATGCACCCCGCAAGCCGCAATCGCCGCTGCAATCGCCTGCGCCACCACCTCGGCGGTGCCCGGATGCGCCGGATGGCCTTTGACCACGACAGGGCAGCCCGCAGCCAGCGCGCTGGCCGTGTCCCCCCCGGCGGTGGAAAAGGCGAGCGGAAAGTTTGATGCGCCAAACACCGCGACCGGCCCCACCGGACGCTGGATCATGCGGATTTCGGGGCGGGGCAGGGGGCTGCGGTTGGGCAGCGCCGCGTCCGTGCGGCGGTCGAGATAAATGCCTGCGCGGATATGGCCTGCAAACAGCCGCAATTGCCCGACCGTGCGCCCGCGTTCCCCCTCCAGCCGCGCCGCCGGAAGTCCGGTTTCCGCCGTGCCAACCGCCGTGATCGCGGCCCCGCGCGCGTCGATTTCATCCGCGATACGGTCCAGAAACGCGGCGCGCGCGACGCGTGGCAGGGCCGCGTAGGGTGCAAAAGCCGCCTCCGCCGCCGCACAGGCCGCATCGACGCGGCCCGCTTCGCGCGGAACCCATGTCCCCGCGATCAGATCCATGTCTGTCAGCATCCATAATCCCCTAAAAATCAAACGCATCCACGACGACGCGCCGTCCCAGCGTCATTGCATCTGCGACATGCACCATTGGGGCCAGATCGACATCCGACGCCCCCACCCGCACCAACTGCGCCATCTGCGCATAAAGGGCCGGATATTCGCCCATGATCGAATCTTCCCCCGATACCTGCATCCCGTCCAGCTCCAGCCGATTGCCGCCCATGCGGAGGGCAAGCTGGCCATGGGTCGTATCGACCACGATATCCCAGGTTTGCGGGCCCTCCTGCCGCCAATCGAAATCTGCCGTGACGCCGCCCGAAAACGTCAGGCTTGCCGCAATCGGCGTCTGGCGGTTTGCCGGGAACGACAGCTCTGCCGCCGTCAGATGCACAGGTGCGGGCAGGATTTCTGTCAGGATCGACAATGCGTTGATGCCCGGATCGAACACCCCCATCCCGCCAGGTTCAAACACCCAGTCCTGCCCCGGATGCCATTTGCGCACATCCTCGCGCCAGGTGATCTGGGCGCGCGTGACCGTTTTATCCGCCAGCCATTTGCGTGCCGGGGCCACTGCCTGCGCCATCCGGCTGTGCCAAGTGGCAAACAAGGTCAGGCCCCGCGCATCCGCCAGTGCCTGCAGCGCATGCACCTCGGCCAGCGTCGCGCCGGGCGGTTTTTCCAGCATAACATGCCGCCCCGCCAGCAGGGCCGCCTCGGCATAGTCATAACGCGGCACCGGTGGCATGCACAAAGACACCACCCCGATATCGGGCCGCGCCGCCAGCATGGCCGCGAAATCGGTATGGCTTTCGATCCCGTCAATCCTGCCCGACCGTGACACCGTTGCTGCCAGCTCCCAATCCGCGCTGGCGGCAAGTGCGGGCACATGCTGATCGCGCGCAATCTTGCCGATGCCAATAAGGGCGATTTTTTGGCGCATGGTCATCAATGGCTATCCTTGCCGACCGGATTGCCCCGGCAACCTTGCAGGAAATCAAGGTCCGCACCGGTATCGGCCCCCATCACATGGCGGTGGTGCAGGAACGCATAGCCCCCCGCAGGTCCCGCATCACGCGGTGCCCATTGTGCCAGACGCGCGACAAGTTCAGCCTCGGGAATATCCAGATGCAACCGCCGCGCGGGCACGTCAAGTTCGATGAAATCGCCCGACCGCACCACCGCAAGCGGCCCCCCCGCCGCCGCCTCGGGTGAGGTGTGCAGCACAACCGTGCCATAGGCCGTGCCCGACATCCGCGCATCCGAAATCCGCACCATATCGGTGATGCCCTTGCGCAGCACCTTGGGCGGCAGGCCCATATTGCCGACCTCGGCCATGCCGGGATAGCCTTTTGGCCCGCAGTTTTTCAGGACCATCACGCAGGTTTCGTCGATATCCAGCGCCTCGTCATTGATCCGCGCCTTGTAGTCGTCGATATCCTCGAACACCACCGCGCGCCCCCGGTGCACCATCAAGGCAGGCGTGGCCGCCGACGGTTTCAGCACCGCACCCTTGGGCGCCAGATTGCCGCGCAGTACGACCACGCCCCCCGATTGCGTCAGGGCGCGGTCGGCGGGCAGGATCACGTCGGGGTTGTGGTTGACCACATCCTTGACCTGTTCCCATGCCGTCTGCCCCGACACGGTCAGCGCGTCCTTGTGCAACACCCCCGCCTCGCCGAGCCGCTTGATCACGACGGGCAGGCCACCGGCATAGAAAAACTCCTCCATCAGGTATTTGCCCGACGGCATCAGGTTCACGATCGTGGGAATATCGCGCCCGCAGCGATCCCAGTCATCCAGTGATAGATCAATGCCCACCCGGCCTGCAATCGCCAGAAGGTGGATCACCGCATTCGTCGATCCGCCAATCGCCGCATTGGTGCGGATCGCATTTTCAAACGCGTCTTTCTTCAGGATGTCGGATGGTTTCAGATCATCCTTTACCATCTGCACGATCCGCCGCCCGGTCATCTGCGCCATGACCCTGCGACGCGAGTCCACCGCAGGGATTGCCGCATTGCCCGACAGTGCCATGCCCAATGCCTCGGCCATGCTGGCCATGGTGGACGCCGTGCCCATCGTGTTGCACGATCCCGGTGATCGGCTCATGCTGGCCTCCGCCTCTACAAACTCCTCCCGTGTCATTTCGCCCGCTTTCACGGCCTCGCTGAATTTCCACAGATGCGTGCCTGATCCGACGCGTTCATTCTTGAAATACCCGTTCAGCATCGGTCCGCCCGTGACCACAATCGACGGCAGGTCCGTGGACGCTGCAGCCATCAGCAAACTTGGTGTGGTCTTGTCGCAACCCACCATCAGCACACAACCATCCATCGGCTGACCGCGCATCGCCTCTTCCACCGCCATCGCCGCCAGATTGCGGAACATCATTGCTGTAGGGCGGAACGCGGATTCGGACGCCGAAAACACCGGCACTTCGACAGGAAATCCGCCCGCCTCATAGATGCCATGCTTTACACGCTGTGCCAGATCATTCAGGTGCGCATTGCAAGGCGTCAGTTCCGACCATGTGTTCAGAATGCCGATCACTGGGCGGCCGTCAAACAGATCGGCCGGGAACCCCTGATTCTTCATCCAGCCGCGATGATAGATATTGTCTTTCGACGTGCCGCCAAACCAAGTTTGCGAACGCAGTTTGCGGGGCCATGGGGCAGGGGTAAATGTCATAGCGTCCTCACAGTTGGGTTACGGCAACGGCACCGGGCTGGGCAGGGGCCACGGCCAGTGTGTTGCGCAATGGCAGGCCGAATGGCGGTGCCTCAATTTCGAAAACATCATCCGCCTGCGGCACGATGCCTTGCGCAAAGCTAAGCGTGGCTGTGCCAAACATATGCACATGCAGATCGCCGGGCTGGCGGAACAGTGCGTATTTGAAGTGGTGATGTTCCAGATTGGCAAATGTATGTGACATGTTCGCTTCGCCCGACAGGAAAGGGGCCTCGAAGACTACGGCATTGCCGCGCCGGATGCGGCAGGTGCCGCGCACGTCCGCCGGCAGGTCGCCGACAAGGATTTCGGGACCAAACGACGCCTCGCGCAGTTTGGAATGGGCAAGGAACAGATAGTTGATCCGTTCCGTCACATGGTCGGAAAATTCGTTTGCCAAGGCCCAGCCGATGCGGGCTGGGCGGCCATCCGGAGCGATCAGATAGATGCCCGCAATTTCCGGCTCCTCGCCACCATCCAGCGCAAAGCCGGGGCTGGTCAGGGTGGTGCCGGGGGCGACCGCCGTGTGCCCGTTGCCCTTGTAGAACCATTCCGGCTGCACACCGACTGCGCCTGGCACAGGCCGCCCGCCCTCCAGTCCCATGCGGAACATGCGCATTGAGTCAGTCAGGGTTTCGGCCCCGTCCAGCTTTGCATGCATCGCGTCGCGCGTTGACGCGGACCCCAGATGCGTAAGCCCCGTACCTGTCAGGTGCATGTGCGCAGGATCTGGATGCGTGATCGGCAGGGTTATGCGGCCCGCCGCCGCCAGTGCCACCAGATCGACGGCCTCGCCCAATCCATGCGCCGCAATCACCGCCGCCAGCGTCGTGCCCGCCCGCACCGCCTCGGTCGCCAGCGCATAGGTACTGACTGCCCCCTTCACGATGGCCGCCTCCGACCCTTCGCGCGCCACCACGGCAAGCGTGCCATCCGCCTGTTTGATCTGCGACAACAGCATGAAAACCTGCCCTACTTTGATTTATTGTAGACGTCGAAGATGACGGCGGCCAACAGCACCAGCCCCTTGATCACCTGCTGATAGTCAATCCCGATCCCCATGATCGACATGCCATTGTTCATCACCCCCATGATCAGCGCGCCGACCACCGCGCCAAGGATCTTGCCGACCCCGCCCGACATCGACGCGCCACCGATGAACACGGCGGCGATCACATCCAGCTCGAACCCCGCGCCAGCCTTGGGGGTTGATGAATTCAACCGCGCCGCGACGATCATCCCCGCCAGTGCCGCCAGCACGCCCATGTTGCAGAACGTCAGAAACACCAGCCGATCCGTCTTGATACCCGACAGCTTTGCCGCCTTCTCATTCCCGCCAAGCGCATAGATCCGCCGCCCCGTGGTCATGCTTTCAGTGAAGAACGCATACAGCACCGTCAGCACCGTCAGGATCACGACCACATTCGGCAGCCCGCGAAAGCTCGCCAGTTTATAGCCGACAAAGATCAGCGCCGCCGACACCACCAAATTGCGGATGGCAAAGATCGCCATTGGTTCCGGCGTCATGCCGAACGCCGCATCCCGCGTCCGCGCCCGCCAACCCAGCATCACGATCACCAGGGCCGACAGGCTGACCAATGCCAGCGCCGTCATATTCGGCTTATCGATCCCAAACACATCCGGGATGAACCCGGTCGACAGCGACTGAAACGTCTTCGGAAACGGCCCGATGTTCTGCCCCGCCAGCAACCACAGCGTCAGGCCCCGGAACACCAGCATCCCCGCCAACGTCACGATAAATGACGGAATGCGCCAATAGGCCACCCAATACCCCTGCGCCGCCCCGATCATCAGGCCAACCCCCAGACAGGCCGGCACCACCGCCCAAACGGGCCAGTCGAGGTTGACTGTCAGCACAGCGGCGACCGCCCCGACAAACCCCACAACCGACCCCACCGACAAATCGATATGCCCGGCGACAATCACCAGAAGCATTCCCAACGCCATGATGATGACGTAGGAGTTTTGCAGGAAAAGGTTCGTGATATTCTGCGCGGACAGGAAATCCACGCCTTCAAACACCCGCACGACGACCACAAAGAACAGCACAATCGCCACCAGCGCCATCAGCATCCCGTTTTCGCGCAGATGCCCGCCCAGATGCGCGCCAAGACCTGACTTTTCGCTCATGCCGCTTTCCCCTCGCTTTGCAGGATCAAGGCCATGATCCGTTCCTGACTCGCCTCGGCGCGGTTCAATTCGCCCACGATGCGGCCTTCGTTCATCACGTAAATCCGGTCGCACATACCCAACAGTTCCGGCATTTCGGACGAAATCATCACCACCCCGCGCCCCTGCGCCGCCAGATCGTTCATGATGTTGTAGATTTCAAACTTTGCGCCCACGTCGATGCCGCGTGTGGGTTCATCCAGGATCAGCACCTGCGGATCGGTGAACAGCCATTTCGACAGCACCACCTTTTGTTGGTTGCCGCCCGACAGGTTGACCACCTTCTGCATCACCCCCGGTGTGCGGATACTCATCGCCCGGCGGTATTCCTCGGCCACCTGCGTTTCGCGCCGCAGGCTCAGCACGCCGCGCGACGACACGCCCAGCAGATTGGCCAGCGTGATGTTGCGCACGATGGGTTCTTCCAGCACAAGGCCCAGCACCTTGCGGTCCTCGGTCACATAGGCCAGCCCCGCGTCAATCGCCTTTGCCACGGTCGATGTATCGGCCACCCTGCCGCCCAGTGTCACCTGACCCGATATGTTGCGCCCATAGCTGTGCCCAAACAGGCTCATCGCCAGTTCCGTGCGCCCCGCCCCCATCAGCCCTGCAATCCCGACAATCTCGCCCTTTTTCACATGGAACGACGCATTGCGGATCATCTGGCGATCTTTCTGATCGGGATGCCAGACGTTCCACCCCTTTACCTCCATCAGCGTCTCGCCGATCTGCGGGCTGCGCTCAGGATACCGATGCGCCATGTCGCGCCCGACCATGTCACGAATGATCCGATCCTCGGATATGTCCGATTTGTTCAGCGTCGATACCGATGCCCCGTCTCGGATGATGGTGATCCGGTCCGCAACCCGCCCGATTTCGTTCAGCTTATGGCTGATGATGATCTGCGTCACCCCCTGCGCCTTCAGCTCCAGCATCAGGTCCAGCAGTTTCTGGCTGTCATTTTCCTGCAACGCCGCCGTCGGCTCGTCCAGGATCAGCAACCGCACATCCTTCGCCAGC
>JANNKX010000150.1:0-5614 GCA_031396505.1 Rhodobacterales bacterium | reverse complement strand
GGAAATCTCTGTAAGAATATTTGAAGTGTCCCCAGTGATCCTGCCGCCACCGACGGCCATTGCGGCCAAGATCGCCGACAGCCTGCCGATCCTGTGGGTGGATTTCGTGACTACTTTTCTGCAAGGCGCATTGAGCGGGTTCTTCATCGGCTGTGCGGCGGCCTTTGTCGTCGCTATCCTGATCGACCGGTCCCCTTTTCTGCAGCGCGGCCTGTTGCCTGTCGGCAATTTCGTCGCCGCCCTGCCCGTCGTTGGCATCGCGCCGATCATGGTGATGTGGTTTGGCTTTGGCTGGCAGTCGAAGGCTGCGGTCGTCGTGATCATGGTGTTCTTCCCGGTGCTGGTGAACATGGTCGCAGGATTGGCCGCGAGCGACCGGATGCAGCGCGATCTGATGGCGACGTATAGTGCGTCCTACTGGCAGACGCTGCTGAAACTGCGCCTGCCTGCGGCGATGCCCTTCCTTTTCAACGGGCTTAAAATTGCATCGACTCTGGCCCTGATCGGCGCGATTGTTGCGGAGTTTTTCGGCAGTCCCACGCGGGGGATGGGGTTTCGCATATCTACGGAAGTAGGCCAGCTTGGCCTTGACATGGTTTGGGCCGAGATTGCGGTGGCGGCATTGGCGGGATCGCTGTTCTATGGGGGAATCGCGCTGATTGAACGGGGGGTGACATTCTGGCACCCGTCGCAACGGATTTAACGATCCCCGATGGGGACACAACTTGGAGGTTGACGGAATGAAAAAGCTACTGACGGGGGCGCTGCTGGCCCTGGCAGCGACGGGAGTGACAACGGCTGCGCAGGCGCAGGACGAGGTGACCCTGCAACTGAAATGGGTCACGCAGGCGCAATTCGCGGGCTATTACGTGGCGCAGGCGAAGGGGTTCTATGAGGCCGAAGGGCTGACAGTCACCATTCTGCCGGGCGGGCCGGATATTGCACCTTCGCAGGTGATCGCGGGCGGTGGTGCGGATGTCGTCGTCGACTGGATGCCGTCGGCACTGGCGGCCCGCGAAAAGGGACTGGCGCTGGTGAATATCGCGCAGCCGTTCGCAGCGTCGGGCATGATGCTGACCTGTCTGGCGGAAACCGGGATCACGACGCCTGCGGATTTCGCGGACAAGACGCTGGGCGTGTGGTTCTTTGGCAATGAATATCCGTTCCTGTCGTGGATGTCGCAGCTTGGCCTTGCGACGGATGGGTCGGCGGGCGGTGTGACGGTACTGAAGCAGGGTTTCAACGTGGATCCCTTGCTGCAAAAGCAGGCGGCGTGCATTTCGACCATGACCTATAATGAATACTGGCAGGTCATTGATGCAGGGATTGCGGCGACGGACCTTGTGACCTTCAAGTACGAAGATCAGGGTGTGGCAACGCTGGAAGACGGGCTGTATGTGCTGGAAGAAAATCTGGCCGATCCGGCGTTCGAGGACAAGATGGTGCGCTTTGTGCGGGCGTCCATGCAAGGCTGGAAATACGCGGAAGCCAACCCGGATGAGGC
Organism: Rhodobacterales bacterium; assembly: GCA_031396505.1. GTDB lineage: Bacteria > Pseudomonadota > Alphaproteobacteria > Rhodobacterales > Rhodobacteraceae > JAAFHS01. Next base: position 4,110 of record JANNKX010000150.1, on the reverse strand, counting down.
GGCGATGATCGTGCTGGAAAACGATGAGACAGGCGCGCAGACGGAGGAGCATCAGAAGCGGATGATGGCGGAAGTGGCGCTGCTGACGGCGGGGTCGAACGGCGCGCTGGATGTGGCGGCGGCGGAACGCACGGTGGCGACGTTGCTGGCAGGCGGGTCCGATCCGGTGATTTCTGCGGCGCCGGTTGGTGCGTGGACATCCGTGATTACGGACAAAGCGCTGGCGGAGTAATCTTCGGGACGCACAAGGGGGGCGCGTCCGCAGGGGCGCGCCCTTTTGTTTTGCAAGTTGCAGCTGGTGGGTTGTAAATGTTTTTACAACCAAGGAGCTGTGATGAACCCGTTGACCGGAACCCGTTTGCGCGAACGCCGCATCACGCTGGGGCTGCGGCAGGGGCAGGTGGCGGCGGATGCGGGGATTTCGGCATCCTACCTGAACCTGATCGAATACAACCGCCGCGCGGTGGCGGGGGATGTGCTGGCGCGGCTGGCGGGTGTGCTGGACCTTGATCCGGCTGCCCTGACGGGAGCGGCAGAGGCGGCGCTGGCGGATGATCTGCGCAGTGCGGCCGCGGCAGTCGGGCAGGACGGGGCGGATGCGCCTGCATTGCTGGCGCGGTTTCCGGACTGGGCGGCAGTATTGGTGGCACAGAGTGCGCGGGTGACGGGGCTGGAGCGCGCGGTGGCCGCACTGAACGACCGGCTGAACCATGATCCGCATCTGTCGCAAGCCTTGCACGAAGTGCTGTCAGCGGCGACATCGGTGCGCGCCACAGCCGAGATTCTGGCAGAAACGGAAGACATTGATCCGGATTGGCGCGCGCGGTTTCACCACAATCTGGATGTGGACAGCGCGCGGCTGTCGCTGGGGGCCGAGGCGCTGGTGGCGTATCTGGACACGGCAGGGCAGGCGGAGCTGGGCGCTGTGACACCGCAGGATGAGGTCGAGGGCTGGCTTGCAAGCCGGGGTTGGCGGCTGGAGGAGGCCGAGGCGGGCGGGGTGGATGCCGGGGGGATTGCGGCGCTGGCGTCAGGGGCGGCGCGGGCCTTGGCGGCGGAGGTGGCCGCAATGGCGGTGGCGGACGCACGCGCGATGCCGCTGGGCGCGATGCAGGTGGCGCTGGACGATCTGGGGACGGACCCGGTGGCGATTGCGGCGCGGTTTGGCGGCGATGTGATTGCGGCCTGCAGGCGGATTGCAGGGCTGACAGCGGCAGGGCTGGTGATTTGCGACGGGGCGGGGGCGATGACCTATCGCCGGCCGCTGCCGGGGTTTTCGCTGCCGCGTGCGGGGGCGGGTTGCGCGCTGTGGCCATTATACGCGGCACTGGGGCGGGCGATGTGGCCCATGGAGGCGGTCGCGGAAATGGTGGGGCAGCCGCCGCAACGGTTTTTGCTGCGGGCCTATTGCCAGACGCGGGTTGTGGGCGGCTTCGGCGGGGTGGAGCTGCGTCAGGCGGCAATGCTGATCCTGCCGGCACCGGCGGGGGTGGCGGCAACGCTGGCAATCGGACCGACCTGCCGTATTTGTGTGCGCGAGGGATGTGTGGGGCGGCGGGAGCCGTCGATTTTGACGGGGTGAGGGGGAGAAATTGACGGCTGTCAATTTTCAGGTTATCCTATATATATCATATGTTTAGCATATAAAATTGGGGTCATGTTAACACTTTTTAAACAATTCCTGATCGGCTGGACGCGATAGCTTTGCGCATGAAAACGGAGCGTGCGGCAGTGGGAAACGGTGACGCGGGTAGGCGTCTTCGATGGACCCATGGCGGACACAGTTGCAATGTTACCGCCTAAAACATCGGTGGGAGTGGTTGAACCATAAAGTGCGTAGAACTGCCGTATTGCGCCCACCCGGCGGTCAGGCGCTGCCCTATGTTGCAAATGTAACGACCGCGTCGTCCACACAGCGGACCTTTGAGCCGCACAGGGTATTTTCCACATTTTGACACGCAGCCCTGCCTGCGTCACAGTATTCTTCTACACAAGGCAGGGGAGGGCTTTTGTGACAGGACGGGTATTGCTGATCGAGGACGAGCCCAACATTGCCGAGGCGCTGCGGTTTATTCTGCGGCGCGATGGGTGGGATGTGGGGGTGCATGGCGACGGGGCGACGGCGCTGGCGGAAATCATGCGGCAACGCCCTGATGTTGTGATCCTTGATCTGATGCTGCCGGGGGCGAGCGGGTTGGATATTCTGGTGGCGCTGCGTGCGCAAGCAGGCATGGCAGAGCTGCCTGTGCTGATGCTGACAGCCAAGGGGCAGGACCGCGACCGCGCGGCGGCAGAGGCGGCAGGGGTCACGCGGTTCATGACGAAACCCTTTGCGAATGCCGAGATCGTGGCCACCTTGCGTGCGATGGCCACACCATGAGACGGCCCCGCGCACCGATGTTTCTGGAACGGCGGAGCTATCGCCGCCGCCGTCTGGGCGATGCGGCGCGGTTGGTGCCGGTGTTTGGCCTTGTGCTGATCCTGCTGCCAATCCTGTGGACGCCGGGTGCCACCGGGGCTGCGCGCCTGATGGCGTGGGAGGGGGTATATCTGTTCGTCATCTGGGCAGTGCTGATCGCGGTTGCCGTCGTCCTGTCGCGCGCACTGCGGGGGCAGGACACGCCGCCGGGCGCGGACAGAGAGGGCTGAGGCGATGCCGTTCAACCTGCTGGTTCTGGTGTGCTTTGCCTATGTGGCGTTGCTGTTCGGGGTGGCATTCTTTGCAGAACGGCGCGCGGCGATGGGGCGGGCAACATGGTTGAAATCACCGTTGATTTATACTTTGTCGCTGTCGATCTATTGCACGGCATGGACGTTCTACGGTGCGGTCGGGTCGGCGGCGCGGTCGGGGCTGGAATACCTGACGATTTATCTGGGTCCGACGCTGGTGTTTGTGGGCTGGTGGGTCTTGCTGCGCAAGCTGGTGCGGATCGGGCGGCAAAATCAGGTGACGTCGATCGCGGATCTGATTTCGAGCCGTTATGGCAAATCGAACCTGCTGGGGGCGATGGTCACGGCTTTGGCGGTGATGGCGGCGACGCCCTATATTGCGTTGCAATTGCAGTCGGTCACGCTGTCGTTCGGGGTGTTTGCGAGCAAGACGCCCGAGGTCTGGGGGCAGGCGACGGCGGCGTGGGTGGCGGGGGGGCTTGCGCTGTTCACCATCATTTTTGGCACGCGCAAGTTGGATGCGCGCGAGCAGCACCACGGGATTGTGACGGCGATTGCGGTGGAGGCAGTGGTGAAGCTGGTGGCGCTTCTTGCGGTTGGGGCGTTTGTGGTCTGGGGGCTGGCGGGGGGTGTCGAGGCGATGATGGCGCGGATCGGGGCGTCGCCGCTGGCGGCGTGGGAGTTGCAGCCAGCGCGTTGGACGGGGTTGATCATGGCGTCGGCGATGGCGGTGATCTGCCTGCCACGGATGTTTCATGTGCTGGTGGTGGAAAACACCGACGAGGCGCAGCTTGGGCCGGCAAGCTGGGCATTTCCGGCGTATCTGTTTGCGATGAGCCTGTTCATCGTGCCGATTGCGGTGATCGGGACGGAACGCATGGCACCGGGGACCAATCCGGATTTGTTCGTTCTGACGCTGCCACTGGCCGAGGGGCAGGGGGCGCTGGCGTTGCTGGCGTTTCTAGGGGGGTTCAGTTCGGCCACATCGATGGTGATTGTGGAAACGATTGCGCTGGCGACGATGGTATCGAACCACATGGTCGTACCGCTATGGCTGCGGCTGGCACCCGCGCGGGCGCAGTCGGGCGATGTGCGGCGGTTGGTGTTGCTGTCGCGCAGGCTGGCGATCATGGGGGTGCTGGCGCTGGGTTATGGATACTATCGGCTGTCGGGGGGATCGGCGGCATTGGCGGCGATGGGGCTGATCGCGTTTGTTGGGGTGGCGCAGTTCATGCCTGCGATGCTGGGCGGCATGTTCTGGCGCGGGGCTACGCGGACGGGGGCGGCGTTGGGGCTGCTGACGGGGGGGGCGGTGTGGTTGTGGACGCTGTTCCTGCCGTCGTTCGGCAGCGTGATTGCGCCTGAGGTGCTGGCAGCAGGGCCGTGGGGGATCGGCTGGCTGCGTCCGCAGGCGTTGTTCGGGACCGAAGGGATGGACCC
>JANNKX010000130.1:0-2757 GCA_031396505.1 Rhodobacterales bacterium | reverse complement strand
ATGCAGCGGAATGTTGGTTTTGATTCCGCTGCATCAGGCACTGCTGCGCGAACCCGATGTCATCAACGGCGACTATACGATCAAATGGCTGGAAGAATGGCTGGCGAAACAGGACAGCTAAACCGGCGGCATTTTGTCGCTATATGCTTTGCGACGTCGGTTGCAGGCTGTGACCAAACTGTTGTTAAGCGGCCACCGCACCCACCAGAATCAGAAATTGCGCCTGTTCTATCAAGCGGATTGGTCGAGTTGAATCGGCTGGACCCGAATATCCTCCTCGACATCCGCTATGCCACGACGAACAATTTCACCGGTCGGCAACTGTATAGCCAGCCGCGCGCGTTCCTTGTCGCTGCCGCTGCAAAGGCTTTGCTGAATGCGAACCGCGCTGCGCAAGCGGCGGGGTTTGGCCTGACAATCTATGACGCTTATCGCCCGTGGCGGGTCACCAAAGCATTGTGGGATGCAACACCGCCGGGGCCGAAACGCAATTATGTCGCCAACCCCAAACGCGGGTCAAGGCATAATCGCGGCTGCGCGGTGGATTTGACTTTTCACCATCTGGCAGGCGGAACGAAGGTCGCAATGCCCAGCGGTTACGACGAATTCACGCGGCGCGCGCATCGCAATTTTTCCGGCGCTCCGGCAGAAGCGCTCAAACACCGCGATGTGCTCGAACGCGTGATGGAGGACGCAGGCTTTCGCGGCGCGTCTAACGAATGGTGGCATTTCGACTTTGCCGGTTGGGAAGATTATCCCCTGCTCGACATTCCGTTTGAAGAGCTAGGATAAAAAGGCGGCCGTGCCGGGGGGCTGGCACGACCGCCAACGCTTTGGACCAGACTGAACCATCGCGTTTACTGTAAAGGGGTTGTCAAAGCCCAGCGTCGTCGCGGGTGAAGCGTTTTCCTAACCGGCGGGCCTCGATGGCGGTATCGGCAATGCGGGTCATTTCATCAAGCTGTGCCAAGCGTGCTTGCCGCCGCGCGGCAGGCGTCATTCCCGCCATCGCCGATGCAACCGATCGCGGATCATGATCGGTCATCACCATCACCAGCGCGAGAAAAGACGCGGCAAAGCATAACGATGAAAATGCAATCAGCAACATGCCGTCAGTCATTGTAACCCCCTTTGATATTTCCACACTTAGTGACTGTGGTATCGCCAACGCTGGTTAACTTTGCGCGCAGCAAGAGGGTTAAAGCCTGGTTAGCCGCAAATTATACCGATCTATTCTGCGGCGATGGCCATTTCCAGGTGTTGCGGACCACGGATTAAACCGCCGGGATGCACGCCCAGATATTGACCGTTGCGGAACGTCACCTGCCCCGATTTGATTGTGCAAACATAGCCGTCGGCTTTTTGCAGCAACCGCTTTCCGCCTGCGGGCAGATCAAACGCCAGCCAGGGTTTGCCCAATTTCAGCTGCGTCATATCAATCACGTTGACGTCGGCCAGATAGCCGGGCGCAAGCACACCGCGGTCGTTAAGACCATATAGCCGGGCCGTATCATGGCACTGCCGCTTGATCGCATTTTCCAGCGTAATCCGTTTACCGGCCCGGTCGCGCACCCAGTGCTGCAACATGAACGTGGGCGAGGCCGCATCGCAAATCGTCCCGCAATGCGCGCCGCCATCTGACAGCGAATTGACCGTGTCCGATGATTCTTGCAACGCCTCCAGAAAGTTGAGGTTGCCGTCAGCGTAATTCAGGATCGGGAAATAGATAAAGCCTTTGCCGTCGTCCTGCATCAACAGATCATAGGCATATTCGATCCCCGATTTTCCAGCAGCGGCAGATTTTGCCGCGATGCTATCAGCCGCTGTCGGTTCATAGTTGAAATCTGCACCCATTTCGAATTGCAGCATCCAGCCGCCAGCGATGATCCGGTAAAGATCGGCTATGTCGGCATCGGGAATTTCAGGCGGCGTATTCAGCATGCGTTGTTTGAACGCGGGGTCTTTCAATTTCGCCAGCTGTTGGTCCCATGACAATGCGTCAATCTCTGCCCAGACAGGGGAGAAACGGAACGGATGAACTGTGCCCTGCCACGCCATGATGATGCCGTTACCGCGAAGCGCAATCTGCGCGACGATATTGGCGCCATTGTCATTCTGCGCGCGCATCTGACTGATTTGTTCATCCAGCGGCAGTTCCTTGGCGATGGATTGCAGCGCGGCAAAGGTTACCGGCAGGCCAGTTTCACGCGACAATGCGCCCATCCATTCAAATTCATTCCATTCGCGTTTCAGATCGCTCGCCATTTCAAACACGCCGTAGCCAACACGCCCCATCGCGCGGCCGATTGCGATCAATTCCTCAGGCGTTGCCGTCGTCCCCGGAACCAATTCGCCATCGATGGATTTATGCAGGATTGTGCGTGAGGTGGAAAAACCCAATGCGCCTGCACGCACGCCTTCCTCGACAATGCGCGACATTTCGGCGACGTCGTCGTCTGTCGGAACAGCCCCCGGTGCTTCGCGGTCACCCAGCACATAGGCGCGGACGGCCCCATGCGGAACATGCGTGCCGATATCGACAGTGCGCGGCATGCGTTCCAGTTCGTCGAGATATTCGGGGAAGCTTTCCCAGCCCCAGGTGATGCCCTCGGTGAGCGCGGCGCCGGGGATGTCTTCGACGCCTTCCATCAGGGCGATCAGCCAGTCGTGCTTGTCGGGCTTCACGGGGGCGAAGCCGACGCCGCAATTGCCCATGACCAATGTGGTGACACCGTGCCAGGCGGAGGGGCCGAGTTC
>JANNKX010000126.1:0-2164 GCA_031396505.1 Rhodobacterales bacterium | reverse complement strand
TCGACCTGGCGCAGGCCGACTATAACCCGCGCCTGCAGCAATCCATCGCCACCGGCACCGTCGATTTCGACATCATCGAAATGGGTGCGCCGTTTGAAGGCGACACCGCAGGGCGCGGCCTGCTGGACGAGATGCCCGATTGGGTAAAAACCCAGATCGATTCCGAAGACCTTGTGGGCTATCTGCAACCGCCCGTGGGCACATGGGGCGATAAAACCTATCGCATCACCATTGACGGCGATTGCCACACATTCGCCTACCGCAAGGATTATTTTGGCGAAGGGGCCATTGGCGGGGCCGAGGTGCCAAAGACATGGCAGCAGGTCAACGAAGTGTCCAAGGCGCTGATCGGGCAGACCGACCCGCTGACGGGCCTGCCCGCGCACGGCTATCTTGACCCGCTGAAAGGCTGGGGCGGGTTTGGCATGTATTTCATCGCCAACCGCGCCACCGCCTATGTCAAACACCCCGATGATCCGGCATGGCTGTTTGATCCCGACACGATGAAGCCGCGCGTCAACAATCCCGGCTGGGTGCAGGCCATTCAGGATGTGATGGACCTGATCGCCGCAGGGGCCTATCCCACCGACCAGATCAACGCCGATCCCGGCACCACGGCGTTTTCGCAGTTCCTTGCCGGGACCGGTTCCATGCTGATGTGGTGGGGCGATGTCGGGTCATCCGCGCGCACCTCGGATACGTCCGTCGTGGGCGATGTGGTGGGCTTTGGCATCAACCCCGGATCGGATCGCCGCTATAACTCGGCCGCCGGTGCATGGGAGGAAACGCCGAACGAGGCACCGCTGATGGCCTATATCGGCTGGGGCGTCTACGTCACCTCGAACGTGTCGGGCGACGAGAAAAAGCGCAAGGCCGCATGGTCCGCCGCAGCCCATCTGGGCGGCAAGGACATTTCGCTGTGGACCGCCGCCTATCCGTCAGGCTTTCAGCCCTATCGCAACTCGCATTTCGACTATGCCGAATGGGAGGCCGCAGGCTACGACCGGGCCTATGTCGAAGACTACCTCGGGTCCAATGCCGACAGCTATAACCACCCCAATGCGGCGATTGAACCGCGCATCCCCGGCATCTTCCAATACTATTCGGTGGCCGAAGATGAGTTGGCGAAGGGCTTTGCCGGGCAATATGCATCGGCACAGGAAACCGCCGATGCGATTGCCGCCGCATGGGAAAAAATCACCGATCAGATCGGGCGTGACAGCCAGATCGCACTTTACAAGGCCTCGCTCGGCCTCTGATCGCTGGCAATAAATAGGCGGCCCGCAGCAATGTTGCGGGCCGTCCGCCTTTCAGACAGGCGCAGATCGCACCGTCTGGCCCGATCACGCAAAGTTACCAAATCGTTAATTCAGGCCCAAAACCACATGACGGATCGTTGATATCATTGAATAATGTCAAAAATTGACAGCCGTCAATTTTCGTCATCCCCCCGGCAGCGCCGCCGCAATCGCCGCCCATAACGGCTCGGTCGGCTCAATCCCCACTGACATCCGGATGAACCCTTCCGGCACCATATCACCCCATCTGGCCCGCCGTTCCGCCGATGTATGCGTGGCCCCGAAACTGGTGGATTGCGCAATGAACGGGCAGTCGGCCAGAAACTTTTCCGCCACCCCCGCATCCTGCAGCGTGAACGAAATCAGAAACCCGAACCCCGCCATCTGCCGCGCCGCAATCGCATGCGATGGGTCCCCCGGCAGCCCCGGATACCTGATCGACCGCACGCCCTGATGCGCCGCCAGCCGTTGCGCAATCACCCCCGCCGACGCACACATCCGCGCCATCCGCACTTCCAGCGTCTCCACCCCCCGGTGCACCAGCCACGCCTCGAATGCCCCCGGCACCGCCCCCGACAGCCGCCGCCAGTTGCGCACGCGGTCCAGAACGCCCTCATTCCGGCTGGCCACATGCCCGAACAAAAGATCAGAATGACCCGATGGCGCCTTGGTATCGGCAGCCACCACCACATCCACGCCCAAATCAAGCGGCCGCTGCAGGATCGGCGTCATCGTGGTGTTGTCGGCGATCACCACCGCGCCCGCCGCCTTCGCCCGCGCGACCACGGCGGCGATATCGCAGACATCCAGCCCCGGATTGGACGGCGTTTCAATGAAGACCACACTGGCCCCGGTAAAATCGGCAT
>JANNKX010000119.1:0-3644 GCA_031396505.1 Rhodobacterales bacterium | reverse complement strand
TCGCTCGCGGTCCTGCCCGTCTTGATCATGGCCGACAGCGCCTGCAGCGCCGCCATCAGACCGTCGCCCGTCGTGGCGTGATCGGTCATGATGATGTGGCCGGACTGCTCGCCACCCAGGTTGAAGCCGCCGGCCCGCATGCGCTCCAGCACATAGCGGTCGCCGACCTGCGTGCGCACCAGCGACAGGCCGCGCGCGCCGACGTAGCGCTCCAGTCCGAGATTGGACATTACCGTGGCGACGAGGCCACCGCCGACGAGACGGCCGTCACGCTTCCACTGATCGGCGATCGTGGCCATCAACTGATCGCCGTCGATCAGCCGGCCCTTCTCGCAGACAAGTACGACGCGATCGGCATCGCCATCCAACGCGATGCCGAGATCGGCCTTGAGCTCGATGACGCGCTCCTGCAGCGACGCGGGGCTGGTCGAGCCGCAATTGCCGTTGATGTTGAAACCGTCGGGCGACACCGCGAAGGGCACGACCTCGGCGCCCAGTTCCCACAGCACGGTCGGCGCCACCTTGTAGGCCGCCCCGTTGGCGCAATCGATCACCACCTTCAACCCGTCCAGCCGCAGCCCGGCCGGAAACGTCGTCTTGGCAAATTCCTGATAGCGCCCGCGCCCATCGTCGATCCGCCGCGCGCGGCCGATGTTTTCGGCCTTCGCGGGCGTGATCTCGCCTGCCAGGATCGCCTCGATCTCCGCCTCGGCCTCATCCGACAGCTTGAAACCGTCCGGCCCGAAAAACTTTATCCCGTTATCGTAGTGCGGGTTATGGCTGGCCGAAATCATCACCCCCAGATCGGCCCGCATGCTGCGCGTAAGGAACCCCACCGCAGGCGTTGGCACCGGACCCAGCAGCAGAACGTTCATCCCCGTGCTGGTCAACCCCGCCGTCAGCGCGTTTTCCAGCATATAGCCCGACAGCCGGGTATCCTTGCCGATCACCACGCGGTGTTCGGGCCCCGTGTCACGCCGGAAATACCGCCCCGCCGCCGCCCCCAGCCGCAAAGCCATGTCCGCCGTCATCGGATAGGTATTCGCACGGCCCCGCACACCATCGGTGCCAAACAACTTTCGCGTCATGGGTCTTCCCCCTTTGTCACCGCCTGCCACAGCGCAAGTGCGGCCCGCGTCTCGGCCACATCATGCACCCGCACCATCTGCACGCCTTGTGCCACGCCCGCAAGAGCCACCGCCAGCGACCCCGGCATCCGCGCATCCGGGGTATCCGTGCTGCTGATGGTGCCAATAAACCGCTTGCGGCTGGCGCCCAGCAGGATCGGGCAACCAAGACTGTGAAACAGCGATATGCGTTGCAGCAGCGCAAGGTTGTGGGTGATGGTCTTGCCAAAACCGATGCCGGGGTCGATGGCGATACGATTGCGGGCAACGCCAGCGGCCACAGCGGCATCAATCCGGGCGGCCAGAAAGTCATAAACATCCAGCAGCACGTCATCATAACGCGGATCGGCCTGCATTGTCTGTGGCGTGCCTTGCGCGTGCATCAGGATCACCGGCGCATCTGCCTGCGCCACAAACCCCGCCATATCCGCGTCATAGCTCAGCGCGGCCACATCGTTTACAATGACCGCCCCCGCCGCAAAGGCCGCCCGCGCCACTGTGACCTTGCGTGTATCGATGCTGATCGGCATCACAAGGCCCACCGCACGAATGGCCGCAATCACCGGGGCCGTGCGGGCGATTTCATCCGCCGGATCAATGATCTGCGCACCGGGGCGCGTGCTTTCGCCACCGATATCCAAGATGTCCGCCCCCGCCATCGCCCGCACCTGCGCCAAAGCAGCCGCCGGGTCGGTAAAACGTCCCCCGTCGGAAAAGCTGTCTGGCGTCACGTTCAGAATGCCCATGATGCGCGGGGAGGACATTCCCACACCGCCAAAATCTGCGCGCCTTTCCGTCAGGAGCCGCCGTTGGTCCGCATCCAGATCACCCACAGCGACGATCCGGGGGGGGGCGTCGCGGCGCAGCACCTCGACCCGGTCAAACCAGCACCAGCCGCCTGCGAGCGTCAGCGCACCCTTGGGCCGCGCGGGATCGGTCATCACGATGGGGCGTATATAGTCCATGCGCGACGTTACGGCCCCAAGACTAGGTCACACAAGCCCCACGCGTCGCAGCGGCACGCGGGTTTCTGCCGGGATTGCAACATCACCGTGAACGTCCATTCGCGCCGCTTGCATCACCTCTGCCAGCCACAGAGTCAGGGTTACGGGATCGGCCCCTGCAGGCGCATCCGGCGTATCCAGCACCATTTTCGACGGAGCCCACACCACCATGCGGCCCCGGCGCATCGCCCAATCCATTTCCGTGCGCGTCGCCACCACCACGCAACGCGCATCGCGCGCGGCCAGACGCCACGCGTTCTGTTCGATCGCCAGCAGCGCTATGCGCCGTTCGGTCGGTTTGTGCCCTGTGGTCAACTGCGCCACAACCGGCAGGTCAACGGTCAGGATCACAGGATCACCTTGTGCCTGCAACCGGTTCAGATAATTCGGCAATGTGGCATCATCAATCGCCGCGTTATTCAGATACACCACCACCGGATGCACGGCATCACCCGCAATATCCGCAATATCCGGGGTCTGGCCCGCCGTGCGCACGATTTCGACGCCAAGCGCATAGGGCCCGACATCCAGCTTTTCGATGCGCAGAAAAATGCGGCGCGCCCGGGGTTCAGCCAGCACCCGCGCTGCAATTTTTTCGGCCAGCGTTTCCAGCAGGTTCAACCGCTCGGCCGCAAGTTCGGCTGCAATGGATTCGGTGATCTTGTCGTATGACAGGATGCGGTCCACATCATCATCCAACGGACCGGAGGGTGCCACTTCGACCACCACGTTGAAACGCATGCGTTGCTTATGGCCGCGTTCCTGTTGAAACGCGCCGATATCGGCATCAACCACATAATCATGCAGCGAAATCCGGTCAACAGGATCGGAGCCCGCCATCGCCATGGCGCGGTCGATCGGATGGGCAAAGGCCAGTGCGGCATCGGTCATGGGCGGGCCTTTTTTTGGTGCGCATATGCGGGCGATACTATCCGCGCCATGCCGCACCCCATGCACCCAAACCGCCCCTTGGTGCAAGCGATCCGACGCGCGATCAGTCTTGCCGGTAAAAGTAATGCGATCCGATCGACGCCGTGCGGTCAAACCGCCGCGCCCAGGACGGGCGCACACCATTGGTATGGAAATAGGTCGCCCCTGCGGTCAGACCGCGCGGTGCGCCGTCGAGCATCAGGCGCGCAATGCGCCCGGCCCGGTCCAATGCGCCACGTTCGTGCATGCGGTCTGCGATACCGTCACAGACAAAGCTGAACTGGCACCCACCCCCGCCCCGTTGATTGACCACGCTGCAGACAGACCCCGGAAAACGGCGGCTTTCGACGCGGTTCAACACCACCTCGGCCACGGCGACCTGACCCTTGATCGATTCGCCCCGCGCCTCAAAGTAGATCGCGGTCCGCAGGCATTCCCAATCCTGCCCGCCTGACGGCGCAGGCAATGTTGCCAGCCATGCCGCATCATAGCGGATCGTCAGACCACGCGGCGTACCGCGCAAAACAGGCTCATCGGCGGTTTTCGCTACTTCGGTTGCATCCGGCGGGCGCACGGCAGGCGC
>JANNKX010000102.1:0-15894 GCA_031396505.1 Rhodobacterales bacterium | reverse complement strand
CCCGGCATGTTGGCCACGCAATAGTGCATGATGCCGTCAACCTCGTAGATCGGGTCCTGATGGGTGGTGGCGTGGGACGTCTCGAAACAGCCGCCCTGATCAATCGCCACATCGACCAGTGCCGCACTGGGTTTCAGGTCCGACAGTTGCGCGCGGGAAATCAGTTTGGGGGCGGCAGCGCCGGGGATCAGGACGGCACCGACGATCAGATCGGCCTGGCGGGCAAGGTCCAGCGTGGTCGCCGCATCCGAGAAAGCCGATTTGAACGTGCCGCCGAACACGTCATCCAGATAGCGCAGGCGGTTGATGGACCGGTCCAGCACCGTCACATCCGCGCCCATCCCGGCGGCGATCTTGGCCGCATGCGTGCCCACCACGCCGCCGCCAATCACCAGCACGCGCGCAGGCAGCACGCCCGGCACGCCGCCCATCAGCACGCCGCGCCCACCATTGGCCTTTTGCAGCGTCCATGCGCCGACCTGTGGCGCAAGACGCCCCGCCACCTCCGACATCGGGGCCAGCAACGGCAAGCCGCCCCGGTCATCCGTCACGGTTTCATAGGCAATCGCCGTCACACCGGATTTCAACAGATCATGCGTCTGTGCTGCATCCGGCGCCAGATGCAGATAGGTGAACAACACCTGCCCCTCGCGCAGCCGCGCCCGTTCCACCGCCTGCGGCTCTTTCACCTTGACGATCATTTCCGCCTGCGTGAACACCTCTTCCGCCGTGCCGATGATTGTCGCCCCCGCCGCCACATAATCGGCATCCGTGAACCCCGCGCCGACCCCTGCCTGCGTTTCAATCAACACTGTATGGCCGTGGTTCACCGCCTCGCGCGCCGCATTCGGCGTCATGCCCACACGAAATTCCTGTGGCTTGATTTCCTTCGGGCAACCGATCTTCATCTGCTCTCTCCCTTGCGCCCAACCGACGCTGTTCCCGCACAGCCTGCGCCCATTCCGTTGCAAGTGCTTTGAATTTATCATGGCAGATTGCGCCGCGCGTGATAGTTTCTGTCAAGATTCCGGCTTTTGACGAAAGAAATCATCGCAATGTCACAGATCGACGCGACAGACCGCCGTATCCTCGCCGTGCTGCAGAAAGAGGGCCGCATCTCCAATGCCGATCTGTCAGACCGCGTGAACCTGTCACCATCCGCCTGTCACAGGCGCGTGCAGCGGCTGGAGGAGGACGGCTATATCGCGGCCTACGTGGCCCTGCTGGATGCGCGCCGCATCGGCAAGACAACGACCGTGTTTGTGGAAATCACCCTGCAGGGGCAGGCCGATGATCTGCTTGATGCGTTCGAACACGCCATTGCCCGCGTGCCCGATGTGCTGGAATGTCATCTGATGGCGGGCACGGCTGACTACCTGCTGAAAATGCTCGCCGAAGACACCGAAGACTTCGCCCGCATCCACCGCCAATACCTGTCGCGCCTGCCCGGCGTAGCCAAGATGCAGTCAAGTTTCGCCCTGCGCACGGTGATCAAAACGACGGCGATTGCGGTGTAGGATGTGCAATCTGCCATCTGTTAACACTGTTCACGCAATATTTCAAAAGTCTTAACGCATCCTGTGGATAACTTTGCATTTTCGTTGATTTCATTGGATAAAGTCAAAAATTGACAGCCGTCAATTTTACGCTCGCGGCGCCGCCGCGCGCCGCAAACGGTCATTGATCGCGCGGCCCAACCCCGTCTCCGGGATCGGCGCAAAGGCGATCACACCGTCCGGCCCGGCCCGTGCATCCGCCGCGCGCAGGGTGTGAAACAGCGCCGCCGCCGCCTGGGTCAGATCGCCTTCCGGTGACAGGTTGAAATCACCGCCCACCGCCCCGAACCCCACAAAAACCTCACCCGCCGCAGGCTGCATCACATCCAACCGGACGCCCGCCCCCGGCGCGTAATGCGACGCAAGCTGCCCCGGTGCCGTTACCTTGCCCGCCGCCGCCGCCGCCAGCGGCCCGATCACCGCCACAATGTCTTCCACCCCCACCCCGCCGGGGCGCAGCAGCCGCGCAGGCCCGTCCAGCCCGATGATCGTGGACTCCACCCCCACCGCACAGGCGCCGCCGTCGATCACCGCGGCAATCCGCCCCGCCAGCCCGTCCGTCACATGCGCCGCGCGCGTTGGTGACACTCCCCCCGACGGATTGGCCGACGGTGCCGCGAGCGGCCCGCCAAACGCCGCCAGCAGCGCGCGCGCCACGGCATGCGCCGGCACCCGGATCGCGACTGTCGGCAGGTCCGCCGTCACCAGCGCCGACAAACCCGCATCCCGCGCTGGCAGCACCATCGTCAAAGGCCCCGGCCAGAATGCGGCAGCCAGCGCGCAGGCCCGCGCATCGAACACCGCAAATGCCTGCGCCGCCGCCAGATCCGGCACATGCACGATCAACGGATTGAACCGTGGCCGCCCCTTTGCTGCGAAAATCCCCGCCACCGCCAGATCAGACCGCGCATCGCCGCCCAGCCCGTAAACCGTCTCGGTCGGAAACGCGACCAGCCCGCCACCGCGCAAAATGGTGGCAGCACGGGCAAGATCGGCGGGATTTGGCAAAAGGATGTCGGTCATGACGCCGCGTTTGGGTTGCGCCTTGGTAGGCATCAGTTAGCGTCACTATCGCGGCACCTCCGCCTTGCCAAGTCATTGCTGAACAGGATGCATCCCATGCCCTACCGCGCACCCCTTGCCGACTTTCGCCTGCTTTTGTCGCATGTGACCGGTTTTGCACAGGTCGCGCAAACCGATCTTTACGCCGAAACCACCCCCGACATGGTCGAGGCGATCCTGTCCGAGGCCGCACGCCTGTGCGAAGAAACCCTTGCCCCACTGCAGCGGCCCGGTGACAAACATCCCGCCCGGCTGGAGAATGGCATCGTGCGCACCTCGCCGGGCTTTGCCGACGGGTTCCGCGCGATTGCCGATGGTGGCTGGGTCGGCATGGCGGCCCCTGCATCGCATGGCGGCATGGGCCTGCCGATGGCGCTGGCCTCGGCGGTCAATGAAATGATGGCCTCCGCCTGCATGTCGCTGCAACTGAAACCCATGTTGACCCAAGGCCAGATCGAGGCGCTGGATCATCACGCATCGGACGCGATCAAGGATCTGTATCTGCCAAAACTGATTTCGGGCGAATGGTCGGGCACCATGAACCTGACCGAACCACAGGCGGGCAGCGATATGGCCGCCGTCCGGTCAAAGGCCGAACCGAATGGCGACGGCACCTATGCTGTGACCGGGCAGAAGATCTATATCACTTGGGGCGACGATGATTTCAGTGAAAACATCTGCCACCTCGTGCTGGCACGCCTGCCGGATGCCCCTGCGGGCGTCAAAGGTATCAGCCTGTTTCTGGTGCCGAAACTGATCCCCGACGCTGATGGCAAGCCGGGTTTGCGCAACACGCTGAACGTGGTCAGCCTGGAACACAAGCTGGGCCTGCACGGATCGCCCACGGCCGTGATGCAGTATGACGCGGCCACGGGTTGGCTGGTGGGGGCTGCACACAGCGGCTTGGCTGCGATGTTCACCATGATGAATAACGCCCGTCTTGGCGTGGGCGTGCAGGGCGTGGGCATCGCCGAGGCGGCCTTGCAGCAGGCGGTCCATTACGCATCCGACCGCCGTCAGGGCGGGGCCACAATCATCGAACACGCCGATGTGCGCCGGATGCTGGCCACGATGCGCGCCGATGTGTTTGCCGCCCGCGCGATTGCGCTGTCTTGTGCCACGGCCATCGACATGGCGCGCGCCACCGGGTCCGCAGAATGGCAGGCGCGTGCCGCATTCCTGACCCCGATCGCCAAGGCGTTTGGCACCGATGTCGGCTGCGACGTCGCGCAGGGTGGCATTCAGGTGCATGGCGGCATGGGCTTTGTTGAAGAAACCGGCGCGGCGCAATTCGCCCGCGACGTGCGCGTCACCGCGATTTACGAAGGCACCAACGGCATTCAGGCGATGGATCTGACGGGCCGCAAAATGATGGACAAGGGCGATGCCGCCTACCGCCTGCTGGCCGAAGTGCAGTCCGGCGCGCAGGATGCGCGCACGGATCATCCCGACCTTGCCCATGATGTCTGGCAAGCCGCCGAAGCGCTGCGCGAGGCGACAGATGCCTTGCTGGCGCAACCGCTGAACGACCGTTTTGCCGGGGCCGTGCCGTATCTGCGGGCCTTTGCGCGGGTGCTTGGCGCGCATTTTCACCTAGCCGCCGCAATGGCCGACCCCGCCCGCCTGCCGCTGGCGCGCGTGGCGATCAAACGGCAGTTGCCGGAACTGTCGGGCCTGCTGGCGCAGACAAAACCGGGAATGTCCGATCTGGCGGCGATCTCGGCCGCGGACCTTGCCGCGTGAACGCAGGCATCCGCCACCCGTTTGATGCGGCCCCGGCGGAAGGTATGGCGACCCACGTCGCCGAGGGCATCTTGTGGATGCGCCTGCCGCTGCCAATGGCGCTGGACCATGTGAATGTCTATGCGCTGCGTGACCCGGAAGGCTGGACGCTGTTTGACACCGGCCTGCACAGCCGCCGCTCTGTGGCGATCTGGCAGGCGCTGCTGGATGGTCCGTTGCGGGGCGCGCCCGTGACCCGCGTGATCGTCAGCCACCACCACCCCGATCACATCGGCATGGCCGGCTGGTTTCAGGCGCGCGGGGCCGCGCTGCTGACCACGCGTACCGCGTGGCTCTATGCGCGGATGCTGACGCTCGATGTGCAAGAGATGCCATCGGCGGAATCCCTGATCTTCATGCGCCGCGCCGGGATGCCCGGCGCGACGCTGGCGGCCAAGGCCGCTGAGCGGCCTTTCAACTTTGCCGATGTCGTGGCCCCGATGCCCACCGGATTCACCCGGGTGCAGGACGGCGACGTGCTGCACGCGGGCGGGCGCGACTGGACAGTGCGCGTCGGCCATGGCCATGCGCCCGAACAGATCACGCTCTGGGCGGGCGATCTGATTCTTGGCGCGGATCAGTTGCTGCCGGGTATTTCCGCCAATATCGGTGTGTATCCCACCGAACCCGATGCCGACCCGCTGACCGACTGGTTGACCTCATGCGCCGCATTTCAACCCCTTGCACATGACGCGCAGTTGGTTCTGCCGGGGCACAAACTGCCGT
This sequence comes from Rhodobacterales bacterium, assembly GCA_031396505.1. GTDB lineage: Bacteria > Pseudomonadota > Alphaproteobacteria > Rhodobacterales > Rhodobacteraceae > JAAFHS01. The sequence continues at coordinate 10,768 of JANNKX010000102.1, read as the reverse complement.
TTACCGGGTTGCCTTTGCGTCTGACCCAGATGATCGAAAACCATCATCAGGCGCTGGCGCGGCTTGCCTCTGTTTTGGCAACCCCGCAGACGGCGCATGGCATCATGCCCACGTTGTTCAAACGCGACCTCCGCCCCGCCGAATACGGGCTTGGCATTGTCGAGGCGGTGGCGCATCTGAATTGCCTGTTGCGGCGCGGGGTTGTTTACCGTCACCTTCATGCCGATGGATATCATTTGTGGCAGGCCGCATGACCCCGATCAAAGCCCCCAGGAAACCCGCAAAACCCACAGCGCCGATGGGCCCTGCCGGGCAGGCCTATCAGCGGCTGCTGATCTTTATCCAGAACTTCGAGGCGCAACTGGACAACCGGCATGAGATGGCGATGGGCTTTGCTGGGGGGGCGGCGGGGACCCTTCGGATTGAAGGCGTGGGTTTTGTCGACCCCGATATCCTGACATTCTATGGCCGCGACGAGGGCGGGCTGAAAACGCAGCTTGTCCAGCACGTCAGCCAGTTGTCCTTTATCCTGCGTGCCGTGCCCAAAGAACGGCCCGAAGACCCGCCACGCCGCATCGGCTTTGCCATGACCGCGGGCTGGGCAGGGGGCGAATCCGGCGACGGCAGCGCCTAAAGCGTGCCACAGGTGGTTCTTGTCTTGGATCATCTTCAATCTGAAAAAGGTTGAAGATGATCCGCATTCGCGCGCGGTCATGTGAACATTCTGCGCATTTGCCCCCCGTGACAGCGCGCGATGAATCGGCTATGGGGCGGTACGGCAGCATTCAAGGATCGACCCATGGCAGATCACGAGCACAAACACGGCAGCATGGACATCAAAACGCAGGAGAAAACCTTTGACGGTTTCATGCGCATGGTGGCTTGGGGCGCCGGGATTTCGATTGCGATCATCATCTTTCTTGCCCTGTCAAATAGCTGATTGCAGCATGTGGTCACGTTTCGCTTTTGCCGTGGTTGCCTGCGCGGGCCTGTCGGCCTGTGGTGCCAAATCGGTTTATGCCCCGGATGAGGCCGTGCGCGCGGCGACCTTCGTGTCGGATGAGCCGCCGTCCATCACCCTGTATACGGTCATCAGCAACCGGTCAGAGGCCGGTGCGCACACAGGCCTGCTGATCAACGGCAGCCAGCGTGTGATGTTCGACCCCGCGGGCAGCTGGAAACATCCACAATTGCCCGAACGCAACGACGTGTTCTTTGGCGTCAACGATCGCATGATCAACTATTACATCGACTACCACGCCCGCGAAACCTTTCGCGTGATGGAACAGAAGGTCTATGTGTCGCCACAGGTGGCGCAGTTGGTGATGACACGCGCGCTCAATTATGGTGCGGTACCGCAGGCGCAATGCTCGCGGTCAACCAGCACGATTCTGGAAGGCGTGCCGGGGTTTGAACAATTCCGTACCACGTGGTATCCGCTGAAACTGTCAGAACAGTTTGCGCAGTTGCCGGGTGTGGAAACGCGCGTCATTACCGACGCAGACGCCGATGACAATCACGGCGTCCTGTTGGTGCAGGCCGCCACGCCGGTGCAGCCGGACTGACGCGCAGGCGGGGCGTGGTAAAGGAACAGCCATGCGCATTTGGGGTGTAATCCTTGCGGGCGGACAAGCCGTGCGCATGGGCGGGGCGGACAAGGCACTGCTTCCCTTTGGGCGTGGAACACTGCTGTCGCAGGCCATCGCACGGTTTCAGCCACAGGTCGCACAACTGGCCATCAGCGCGAATGGCGATACGGCGCGGTTTGGTGCGTTTGGACTGCCCGTTCTGCGCGATGCTGATCCGATGGGGCCGCTGTCGGGGGTACTGGCAGCATTGCACTGGGCGCGCGATGCCGATGCGGTGGTCAGCATTGCGGTTGATACACCGTTCATCCCCGGCGATCTTGTACCGCGCCTGATACTGGCGGGGCTGCCCGCGATGGCAACCAGCGGCGGGCATGATCACCCCACGGCATCCCTGTGGCCTGTTGCCCTGCGTGCGCCGCTTGCCGCGTTTCTGGCCAGCGGGGCCAAGCCGAGGGTGCGCGACTTTCTGGATCTGCACAGGGTGGTGCGGGCCACGTTTCCTGATGACGGCGCATTTGCCAATATCAACACGCGCGCCGACCTGGCGGCGGCAGAGGCACGGGCGGGATGAAGGTATTCGGCATCATCGGCTGGAAGAACGCGGGCAAAACCAGTCTGATGGAACGACTGGTCGCCGATATCACAGCGCGCGGAGTTACCGTGTCGACGGTCAAACATGTGCATCATGATGTCGACCTTGACGCGCCGGGGAAAGACACCTTCCGCCACCGCGCGGCGGGTGCGTCCGAAGTGGTTCTGGCATCGGCCAACCGCTTTGCCCTAATGCGCGAACATCGCGGCGCAGAACCTGCGCTGGCCGATATTCTGGCCCGGCTTGCCCCGGTCGATCTGGTGCTGGTCGAAGGCTACAAGCGCCACAGCCATGCCAAGATCGAGGTGTTCCGCGACGGCGCGGGTCGCACGTTGATCCAGCCGGGCGATCCGACGGTGCGGGCGGTGGCGACAGACAGCGCGGTCACGGTTGCCGTGCCTGTGCTGGATTTGAACGATACAGGCAAAGTTGCGGATTTCGTGCTGGCCGAGGTGGGGCTTATCCGGCGATCAGCGGCTTTATCGGTGGGCACGACTGATGCATTTGACACCGTTGTCATCGTGGATTGGTCTGCCAAGGCCGTCCCTTCGCCTGTCCGCGACTCCAAGGATGCAATCTGGATCGGGATTTGCCGGACTCAGCGCTGCGAGAGTCTGTACTTTCGCACCCGGGTGGCGGCTGAAGCCCATCTTGTACATCTATTTGACGCAGAGCGCGCCGCAGGACGGCGGGTGTTGGCCGGATTTGACTTTCCGATGGGGTATCCCCTCGGCTTTGCCGAACGGCTGACGGGGTCGACAAACCCGCGCGCCGTGTGGGGCTGGCTGGCAAAGACCATCACGGATAATGACCGCAACGCGACCAACCGACTGCATGTGGGCGGCCGGATCAATGCCATTTTCCATCCGCAGCGCGGGCCGTTCTGGGGGCGACCAGCCACCCACGACGTCCCGCTTCTGCCGTTTACCAAAGACGTCGATTATAATGCCATTGGCCTGTCTGAGCGCCGCGCCATTGAAAACCTGCTGACCGGTGCCAAGCCTGTGTGGCAACTCATGGGTGCAGGCGCGGTCGGGTCGCAGGCACTGACCGGGTTGCCCATGATCCATCGTTTGCAGCGACGGCACGATTGTCGTGTTTGGCCGTTTGATCAATCGATTGCTTCGCCTCTCGTGCTTGCAGAAGTGTATCCTTCGATCATCAGGGCGGCTGTCGCCCGTGATCCCGCTGACATCAAGGATGAAGCGCAGGTGCGCCTGCTGGCGCGTGCGCTTTTCGCGCTGGCCCGCGCGGGGCGGCTGGCACCGCTGTTCGACGTTCCAGAGATTGCGCGCCAAGAGGGGTGGATTCTGGGGGCGGGACATGCCGATCTGCTGGAGGCAGCACTGACGTGGGTGTAACAATCCAGCATGGCCTGCCCGCACATCTGCGCGCCGACGCTGCCCGGCTGTACTGGCTGGCATTCGGGGGCAAGCTGGGGCGTGTGATGGGCCCCCATGCGCGCGCGCACGCGCTGCTGCTGCGCATCCTGCGCAATGACCATGCGATCGTGGCACTGGACGACGGGCTGCTGGTTGGGCTAGTGGGGTTCAAGACGCCAAAGGGGGCGTTTGCAGAGGGCGGATGGGCCGATCTGTGGGCGATTTACGGGATCGGCGCGCTGTGGCGCAGTGCAGCGCTGTGGCTGCTGTCGCGCGAGGTGGATAACAAGCGGTTCCTGCTGGACGGGCTTTGCGTGGACCCGGACGCGCGGGGGCAGGGCGTGGGCACGGCGCTGCTGGACGCGATCAGCGTTGAGGCGCAAGCGCGGGGCTATGGTGCAGTACGGCTGGACGTGGTCGACACCAATCCGCGGGCGCGGGCGTTGTACGAACGCGAGGGGTTTGTGGCGCTGCGCACGACCGATATGGGCATGCTGCGTCATGTGTTCGGATTTGCCCGATCAACATCGATGATCCGGGCGGTTTAGAGGCAAATTGACGGCTGTCAATTTTTGATATTCATGTTATATATCAGTATGTAAAAAAGTTATCCACAGGGTGAATTAACGCTTTTGTAAGATTTGGGGAATGGTTGGCAGCAAAGGTAAATTTGGCCATTGCCCCTGTTGGAAGGTCCACGAAATTTCTGATCAGCAGGCCTGTCGCAGAGACCTTCCACCCCGACCTTCCCCCACAGCGGGGCGAGGGAGGTGCCGGGTGACCGGGGCCGGAACATGCAGGTTAAATCCCAGAGCGTATCGCTGCCAATCAGGTTCACCTGACTGGCGGCGATACGCAACATAACCAACGGCTTGCCTGTCTTGGATCGCCTTCAATCTGCATCAGATTGAAGGCAATCCGCCCTAATCAAACGTCCCCGTCACGCGGCCCAGCAGCATGAAGGCGCGCGCGGTGCGGGTTTCGGCGAGGTCGATCAGGTCGCCGTCGGTGGCCGTTGCCTCAAACGCCACGAACGCCTTGTCAAAGGCGCGCAGAAAGTGGTGGCCCGCATCGCGGAAGATCGGGTCTTCGCGCATCCGTGTCGCGGTCAGCGCAAGGCTGGCGCGGTCGCGGATGCCGCCGAGGCCCGCAACGGTGCGCCCGCGTTCACCCGCCGCAAACCGCCGCCAGACGGATGGGTGCGCGCGATCCGGCACCAGATCATCCATATAGATCCCCTCTTGTGACAGGAGGGTCAGCACATCCTGCGCGGCGCGGATCAGTTTCGCCGTCTGGCGATCTTCTAACGCCAGACGCAGGGCGCGAAACCCGTCCTTGTCATCGGGTGTTTCGGGGAATTGCAGCGCGCGGATGAAATCCAGGGTCGACACCGGCGGGCGCAAATCTTCGGCCGGGGTGCCGAGGGCGAGGGCGGGTTGTTCATCCTGATTGGGGCGCGGAATGGCGAGGGCCACCTTGCGGTCCGCCGATGGCACGGTCAGCGCGGTATCGCGGCGCGACTGAAAGGTTGCCATCGCGGCATCGGCCTGCCGGGCGGTTGCGGCAATCTCGTCTATCTTGCGTTCGACCGAGGGTTTCAATCCGACGGCCCCGCCCTGTTGCCCTGCAATATAGGCCTTGCGCATCGCATCGACGCTGGCCTGCAGGCGCGCGGCCTCGATCCGCAACTGGCGCACCGACCGCAGCGTGATGGATGAGGCCCAGATCAGCGCCAGCGGCAAAAACACCACCAACAGGGTCATCACAAGGCCAAGCGTGCCACCCGCCGCATCGGCAGGCGCGCGCCAGACATAGGTGACCACGGCAATGACCCACAGCACGCTGAGCAAGCCTGCGATGATATCGGTCACCGCAGGGCCGCTGCCGGTTTCGCGCCGGACAGAAAGGCCAAGGTCGGCAGGTGATTTGTCCTGGCGGTCTGCCATCGGAACCTCAGATAAAGCGGATGCTTAGCACTTCATAGCTGCGCTGGCCGCCGGGGGTGCGCACATCCACGCTATCGCCTTCGTCTTTGCCGATCAGGGCGCGCGCGAGGGGCGATTTGATGTTCAGCTTGCCGTTTTCGATATCGGCTTCGGGTTCACCGACGATCTGATAGGTTTTCTGATCACCGCTGTCTTCATCGGCAAGGGTCACCGTGGCACCGAATTTGATGGTGCCGGTGAATTTTGACGGGTCAATCACCTCGGCCAGCGACACGATCGCCTCCAGTTCCTTGATACGGCCCTCGATGAAGCTCTGCTTTTCGCGGGCGGCGTGATATTCGGCGTTCTCAGACAGATCGCCATGTTCGCGCGCCTCCGCAATCGCACGGATTACGGCCCCGCGTTCCACGGATTTCAACTGCTTCAATTCGTCATCCAGTGCGGTGTAACCCCCACGGGTCATCGGGATTTTTTCCATCATGCCCTGCGTCACAAAAAAGCAGCGCCACGGTCCGGGAGGGAGCCGTGGCATGCCGCGTAGGGTTTGAGATGATCCTATGGGGGGGGCAATTGCAAGGGGGATGGGGGGATTTTGCCGCAGGGGTGGTTTATGCGCAAACCGGACCAATGCGCCGACGAGAATTTGCCGCAAGGGCGTGATGTGGCGTTACCGTTGACGCGGGCGGCGCGGTAGGGCAAATCCGATGACGACATAATATTGCCCGAAGGACGCCGCGATGAGCGAAATAGTGCGCGACAAGATGGAATACGATGTGGTGATCGTGGGGGCGGGCCCTGCGGGACTGTCGGCGGCCATTCGCCTGAAACAGTTGGATGCGGAACGCACGGTGGTGGTGATCGAAAAGGGGTCCGAGGTCGGTGCGCATATCCTGTCGGGCGCGGTGCTCGATCCGTGCGGATTGGACGCGCTGCTGCCGGATTGGCGGACGCGTGGCGCGCCGATCAAGACGGAAGTGACGGAAGATAATTTCTATATCCTTGGGGCGGCGGGCAAGATGCGCATCCCGAACTGGCCGATGCCGGGCTTCATGAGCAACCACGGCAACTACATCGTCAGCATGGCGAACGTCTGCCGCTGGATGGCGGAACAAGCCGAGGCCCTTGGGGTTGAGATTTTTCCGGGCATGGCCTGTTCGGAACTGGTCTATGACGGGATGCGCGTTGCGGGCGTGGTCGCGGGCGAATTCGGGCGCGACCCGGAAACCGGCGCGCCGGGGCCGAATTATGAACCGGGGCTGGAGTTGCATGGCAAGTATGTGTTCCTGTCGGAAGGCGTGCGCGGAAGTCTGTCAAAAGAGGTGATGACGAAATACGATCTGTCGGCGGGCAAAGACCCGCAAAAATTCGGCCTTGGCATGAAGGAAATCTGGGAGATTGATCCGGCCAAGCACAAGGCGGGCACGGTCACACACACGATGGGCTGGCCCCTGGGCAAGAACGCAGGCGGCGGATCGTTCATCTATCATCTTGAGAACAATCAGGTTTACGTGGGTTTTGTGGTGCATCTGAACTACGAAAACCCGCATCTTTACCCTTATATGGAATTTCAGCGGTTCAAGCATCACCCGATGGTGGCCGACCTGCTGAAGGGCGGCAAACGCGTGGCGTATGGCGCGCGCGCCATCAGCGAGGGCGGCTGGCAGTCGATCCCCAAGATGGTCGCACCGGGGGTGGCGCTGCTGGGCTGTTCGGCGGGATTGGTGAACGTGCCGCGCATCAAGGGCAACCACAATGCGATGCTGTCGGGGATGCATGCGGCCGAGGCGGCACACGCGGCGATTGTGGCAGGGCGCGCAGGCGATGAGCTGACGGATTACGAGGTGGCGGTGCGGACCGGGGCGATCGGGCGCGACCTGAAAAAAGTGCGCAACGTCAAACCCTTGTGGTCACGCTATGGGCTGGTGGCCAGCCTGCTGGGCGGTGGCATCGACATGTGGGCGAATACCATTGGCCTGACGGTGTTCGGCACGCTGAAACATGGCAAATCGGATGCGGCGGCGACGGGCAAGGCCGCCGATTTCAAAGTGATCGACTATCCCAAACCCGATGGCGTGCTGTCGTTCGACCGGCTGACCAACGTGGCCTATTCGTTCACCAACCACGATGAGGCGCAGCCAGCACATCTAAAGCTGCGCGATGCGTCCATTCCGATTGCGATCAACCTGCCGCAATACGCCGAACCCGCGCAACGCTATTGCCCGGCGGGGGTGTACGAGGTGATTGGGGAAGGTGCGGCGGCGCGGTTCCAGATCAATTTCCAGAACTGCGTGCATTGCAAGACCTGCGACATCAAGGATCCGTCGCAGAACATCAACTGGACCACCCCGCAGGGCGGGGGCGGGCCGAACTACCCGAATATGTGATGCAGGCGCGTATCGGCTGCATTGCCCTTGACCGTTGCGCGGGGTAGCCTTTTGGCGAACAGCCAAGGGGTTTTGTGATGCGGCATCTGACAGCGCGGATTATGGGAACGGTGGCGCTGCTGGGTTGTCTGGCGGGGCTAGTGCCGATGCCCGCGCTGGCCGACGAAAACCCCGGTGCCTATCTGGCGGCGCGGTCGGCGGCGGCGAACCGCAATTATGCCGAGGCCGCGATATGGTTTTCCCTGGCGCTGGAGGCCGACCCCGAAAACCTGGGTCTGCTGGAAGGCGTGCTGGTGTCGCAAATCGGCCTTGGCGATTTTGACGGTGCCACGGATTCGGCGGAACGTCTGGTTGCCGCCGGGCAGCCGGGGCAGTTGGCCCCGATTGCACTGCTGGTGAAAAACACCCAAGCCGGGGATTTTGACGCCATTCTGGCCGATACGACAGGTGCGGGCGTCAGTGCCCTGTACGATCAGTTGACCAAGGCCTGGGCGCGGGTGGGCAAGGGCGAGATGGCGGAGGCGATCGTGCAATTCGATGCCATGGCGAACAACCCGTCCCTTGGTGGATTTGGACTGTATCACAAGGCATTGGCGCTTGCTTCGGTGGGCGATTATGAGGGCGCGGACAACATCCTGTCGGGGCGTGCAGCGGGGCCTATCGTGGTGATGCGGCGCGGGGTGGTGGCGCATGTGCAGATCCTGTCGCAACTGGAAAACAACGCGGGTGCGTTAAAGGTGCTGGATGAAACATTCGGGGTCAGTGCGGACCCCGAGGTGATTGCCCTGCGCGCGCGCCTGACGGCGGGCGAACCCATTCCCTATGACGTGGCGCGCAACGCGACCGAAGGCATCGCCGAGGTGCTGTTTACCATCGCGGGTGGGCTGAACGGCGAGGCGGACGATACCTTTACGCTGGTTTACGCGCGGGCGGCGGCGCATCTGCGCCCGGACAACGCCGAAGCGCATCTGATGACGGCGGGGCTGTTGGAACAGTTGGAGCAGTTCGATCTGGCGACGCAGTCCTACGCGGCGGTGCCTGCGGATGACCCCCAGTTTTTCATTGCCGAAATCGGGCGTTCGGACACACTGCGCAAATCGGGCAAGACCGAAGCCGCGATCGAGGTGTTGCAGGCGCTGGCGCGCAGCCATGCCGAGATTTTAGGCGTGCATGTGGCCTTGGGCGATGCGCTGCGCCGCGAGGAACGGTTTGCCGAGGCGATTGTGGCCTATGATGCGGCGATGGCGCGGGTGCCAGAGCCGGGCGTGCAGCACTGGACGATTGTGTACAGTCGCGGCGTCAGCCACGAACGCGCGGGCAACTGGCCAAAGGCCGAGGCGGATTTCCGGCAGGCGCTGGCCCTGAACCCTGATCAGCCACAGGTGTTGAATTACCTTGGCTACAGCTTTGTCGACCGGGGCGAGAATCTGGATGAGGCGTTGCAACTGATCGAACGGGCGGTCGCGGCGGAACCGCAGTCAGGCTATATCGTCGACAGTCTGGCCTGGGCCTATTTCCGGCTGGGGCGGTTTGCGGATGCGGTGGAGCCGATGGAGCGGGCATCCCTGCTGGAGCGGGCATCCCTGCTGGAACCGGTTGATCCGGTGGTCACGGACCATCTGGGCGATGTGTATTGGGCGGTGGGCCGCGTGCTGGAGGCGCAGTTCCAATGGCGGCGGGCACTGTCGTTTGACCCGGAAGAAGCCGATGCGACGCGGATCCGGCGCAAGCTGGAGGTCGGGCTGGACGTGATGCGTACCGAGGAAGGTGCAGCGCCCATTCGTCCGGTGGCGGCGGTGGACGGGGTTCCGGCAACGGATGATAACTGAATTCGCACCGGCCAAGGTAAACCTTGCGCTGCATGTGACGGGGCGGCGCGCGGACGGCTATCACTGGCTTGACAGTTTGGTGGTATTTGCTGATGTGGGCGACCGGGTGACGGTTGCGGCACATCATGAACAGGTGTTTACGATCACAGGTCCGCAGGCGGAAAACCTGCCTGTGACGGCGGATAATGCGGTGTTGCGGGCGGCGGCAGCATTCGGGGTTGCGCCCGGCGCGCGCATCACGCTGGACAAGGTGCTGCCGGTGGCATCGGGCATTGGCGGCGGGTCTGCCGATGCGGCGGCAACGCTGCGGGCACTGGCGGCGTTGTGGGGGCGGGCCTTGCCTCCGGACGCGGATGTGCTGGCCTTGGGGGCGGATGTACCGGTGTGCCTGGCGGGGCGTCCGGCACGGATGACGGGAATCGGTGAACGGGTGGTCACATTGGCGCATGCGTTGCCGCAGGCGTGGCTGGTGCTGGTTAATCCGGGCGTCGCACTATCAACGCCTGCGGTGTTCCGCGCGATGACGCGGCGGGATCATCCGGGGTTGCCGGACGCACTGCCGCACTGGCCGGATGCCGTGGCGATGTCCGCGTTTCTGGCCGCGCAACGCAATGATATGGAACCTGCGGCGATGGCGATGGCGCCAGTAATTGCGGATGTAAAGGCGGCGTTGGCGGCGCAACGTGGCTGCCTGCTGGCACGGATGTCGGGGTCAGGGGCGACGTGTTTCGGGCTATTTGGCAATGCCGAAACTGCGGCGGCGGCGGCGGGCAACATCACGCGCGCGCATGCCGGATGGTGGGTTGCAGGCGCGCCGATGTTGGGGTGAACACCCTGCCCTAGGGCGGATCGCCTTCAATCTGGTTCAGATTGAAGGCGATCCAAGACAGGCAAGCCGTTGGTTATGTTGCGTATCGCTGCCAGTCAGGTGAACCTGATTGGCAGCGATTCGCCCTAAACCAAATCGAGCAGGCGTTGCAGGTCATCACGTTCGGCGTCGGGGCGGGCCTGATCACCGGACCGGCGGCGGATTTCCTCGAGCAGGT
>JANNKX010000053.1:0-7469 GCA_031396505.1 Rhodobacterales bacterium | reverse complement strand
GTGGCGCAGTCGGATTACACGATTGACCTGCGCATCGGCAAAGAAATCCTGAAAGGGGCCGCCGACAGCTATCGCCGCCTGCGCAATACCTTGCGGTTCCTGCTGGGCAACCTTGCGGGCTTTTCGGACGCAGAAAAGGTCGCGGCACAGGATATGCCCGAACTGGAACGCTGGGTCCTGCATCGCCTGGCCGAACTGGATACGCAGGTCCGCGAAGGCTATGCCGCCTACGATTTCCAAGGCGTGTTCCAGAAGCTGTTCGCCTTTGCCACGACCGATCTGTCCGCGCTGTATTTCGACATCCGCAAGGACAGCCTCTATTGCGACGCGCCCACCACCTTGCGCCGCCGCGCCTGTCGCACCGTGCTGGACCATGTGTTCCACCGCCTGACCACATGGCTGGCCCCGATCCTCGTGTTCACGGCGGAAGATGTCTGGCTGTCGCGGTTCCCGGAAGATCAGGGGTCGATCCATCTGCATGACTTCCCCGAAACGCCGGGCGAATGGCGCGTTGATGCGCTGGCCGCGAAGTGGGAACAGGTCCGTGCCGTACGCCGCGTGGTGACCGGTGCGCTGGAAGTGCAGCGCACCGCCAAGGTGATCGGTGCCAGCCTGGAGGCTGCGCCGCAGGTGTTTGTCACCCCGGCAATGCAGGCGCAGATTGGTACAGATTTCGCCGATCTATGCATCACATCCGGCATATCGGTAACAACGACCCCAGCACCGGATGCCGCGTTCGCGCTGGCAGACGTGGCGGATGTCGCTGTGCTGTTCCACCCTGCACCGGGGCATAAATGCGAACGCTGCTGGCGGGTGCTGTCGGACGTCGGCACACACAAACACCCCGGCACTTGCGCACGGTGCAATGACGCTCTTGGCTGACGTCGCGATTATCGTCAGACTGGCACCATGCCCAGCCTGACCCTGCCGAGCCCCTACGGCCCCCTGACGTTGACCGAAAGGGATGGCGTTCTGACGGCGCTGGATTGGCGTGCGGGCCATGATGACCCGTCGCCCCTGTTGCACGAGGCCGCGGTCCAGCTTGCCGAATACTTCGCAGGCACGCGGCGCACATTCGCCCTGCCATTCGACTTTGGCAGCGGCATTCATGTAGGCGTGCGCCGCGCGATGGCGGCGATTCCTTATGGCGAAACGCGCACCTACGGCGATATTGCAAAACAACTGCAGACCAACCCGCAGGCCGTCGGGCAGGCTTGCGGCGCGAACCCCCTGCCGATCCTGATCCCTTGCCACCGGGTTTTGGGCGCAAACGGCCTTGGTGGGTTTTCCGCAAAGGGCGGTGTCGAAACCAAAGTTGCCCTGCTGCGCCACGAAGGGGCTGCTTCCCTGCTGATATAGCAGACCCGCCCGGTTTCCCGGACAGGCTCATTTTCAGTCACGCAGGCGGACAAGGTCCGTCATCAACCCAGCCGTCCCGTTATGCACGGTCAGGCGTTCGACCTTGCCCGCAATCCCTTGCAGCGCCTCAAGTTCTTTCAGACGCAGCATCACCGGATTGTCGGCCATCACCTTGGCGGTGTTTAGCAGCGCGCGCGTTGCATCTGCATCATCCCGCCTGCGGATCACGTTCGCTTCGGCTTCTTTCTGTGCCGTCACGACACGGTTCAGGATATCGCGCATCTCACCGGGCGGGATCACGTCTTTCAACGCGATCTCACCAACTTCGATGCCCACACGCGCCATCTCGGTGCGCACAGCCCCGGCGGCATCGGCATCAACCGATACCTTATCCGCCAGAAGCGCATCCAGCGTCACCGCCCCCAGCGTCTTGCGAAACGCGAGTTGCAGTGCCCGGTGCAGGGCTTCGTCGAAATCCTTGACCTCGGCCACCGCACGCAACGGGTCTGTCACGCGAAAATCCGCAGACAGGTTCACCCGCAGGGTCACCCGATCCTTGGTCAGAATTTCCTGCCCTGTCACATCGCGGGTCCGCCAGCGGGTATCCACCAGTTTCACCGCAATCTTGCGCCCGACCGCCCAGAAGCGGTGCGTCCCCGTGGGCAGAACGCGGGTTTGCACCCCGTCCACCGTCAAAAGACCGACATGCCCTTCGGGCACATCAACCACCACCATCGCCGCCACCAGCCCCGCGCGCGTCAGGCGCAGGCCAAGGCCGGCCTCCACTTCCAGCGCGTCTCGCGTGTCGATGCGTTCCACCGTCCACGGCCCGGCGTCTTTCCAGAACACCAGACGTGTTTCGGGCTTCATCACATCGAACGCACGACCATCGCGGGTGACCACGGCGACCTCGCCTTCGCCAGTGCGCAGTTCCATGAGATACGCCGTGGCCAGATCGGGTCGCTGCCGGAACAGCGCCGCGTCCAAGGGCGTCGTGAAAAGCGGACGGTTGATGTTGTGCGGCTCGACCACGGTGTCGCGCGTGCTGATCTTGTGCAGGCCCGGGCCCAGAATGGCATCGAACCGGCCATCCTTCAGCACAATCGCGCGGTCTGTTTCCGTCAGGGTCAGCCTGCGGAGGCCCAGTATTGTATCAAGCATTTTCATCATCGTCTCCTTCCCAACTCGTCCTATCGTCGCATTGTGCGCGGGTTCCTTTGCTTGCCCATCCGGGCCGGGTTCTGGCCCCGGAAGGGGGCGGTAAAAGATGCCGGGACCGGCCTTTTGCCAGCCCGTCGCGGATCGGCGGCGAGCGGGTTGCCGAGCACCGGGCGGCAGGGGTTTCCTGCGGTCCCAAAGCCGGGCCACCATCATCCGCGCAACCGGCCACAGGCAGGTGCGTCAGGCCGGGCATCCGCCTTGCGGCGGGGAACTCGATCATACGCAGACCGGCCCCGGACACCCGTTTCGTTTCACGGTTTACAAGACCGTTGCTCTTGCGAGCGGAAGTGATGGCAGGAATCGAACCTGCTACCGATGGAGTATAAGTCCATTGCTCTAACCAGATGAGCTACATCGCGGAACATCAGGGACTCGAACCCCGTCCTTCGGGCCCAAACCCGACGCTCTTACCCATGCGCTATATGTTCATCCCATCCGGCTTTTCGGCCCTGGCATACGGGCTGGCAAGGCCATCCGCACCGGGGGCGTTGCAACGCCGCCCGCAAGGGTCCGATCCACTGGGGACGGGAGAGGGGCCTTAAGGGTGATCCCTGATTCGGGGCAACGCAAAAAAAAATGCCACGGCGCGCGGAGGCGGGCCGTGGCATTCGTGTCACAGTGTGTGGCGGCTCAGATTTTCATGTCAAAGCCAAGATGCTTGGCCACCGTGAAGATGTCCTTGTCACCGCGTCCGCACATGTTCATCACAATGATATGGTCGGCAGGCAGTGTCGGCGCGATCTTCATCACATGCGCCAGCGCGTGGCTTGGCTCCAGCGCAGGGATGATGCCTACCAACTGGCAGGACAGTTGAAACGCCTCCAGCGCCTCGGCATCGGTGATCGACACGTATTCTGCGCGCTTGGTGTCATGCAGCCATGCGTGTTCTGGCCCAATCCCCGGATAGTCCAGCCCCGCGCTGATGGAAAACCCTTCTAGAATCTGCCCATCCAGATCCTGCAACAAGTAGGTCCGGTTGCCGTGCAGCACGCCAGGGCGACCCCCGGTCAGCGATGCACAATGCTGCATCCGGTCATCCACGCCCTTGCCGCCTGCCTCGACCCCGATGATGTTGACCGTCGGGTCATCAAGGAACGGGTAAAATAGGCCCATCGCGTTCGACCCACCACCGATCGCCGCAATCAGCGTATCGGGCAGCCGCCCCTCGCCTTCCTGTTCGGCCAGTTGCCAGCGTACTTCCTTGCCGATGATGCTTTGGAAATCGCGCACCATTGCCGGATATGGATGCGGCCCCGCCACTGTGCCGATGCAATAGAACGTGTCGCGCACATTGGTCACCCAATCGCGCAGCGCGTCATTCATCGCGTCCTTCAACGTGCCGCGCCCCGAGGTTACCGGAATAACCTCCGCCCCCAGCAGCTTCATCCGGAACACGTTCGGCGCCTGCCGTTCGACATCATGCGCGCCCATGTAGACCACGCATTGCAGCCCGAACTTGGCGCAGACCGTCGCCGTGGCGACCCCGTGCTGCCCCGCCCCGGTTTCCGCAATGATCCGCGTCTTGCCCATACGGCGGGCAAGGATGATCTGCCCTAGCACATTGTTGATCTTGTGTGCGCCGGTGTGGTTCAACTCGTCCCGCTTCATGTAAATCTTGGCGCCACCCAGATGCTTGGTCAGGCGTTCGGCGTAATAAAGGGGCGATGGGCGACCCACGTAGTGCCTCCACAGCCAGTCCATTTCCGCCCAGAACGCCGGGTCGGTCTTGGCGAATTCATAACGCGCTTCCAGATCAAGGATCAGCGGCATCAGGGTTTCCGACACGAACCGCCCGCCGAACATGCCGAAACGCCCTTGTTCATCGGGCCCGGTCATAAAGCTGTTGATACGGTCGTCTGGCATGGTGTGTCCCCTGTTGTTGACCCCGATCTAGCCTTGTTCCCCCAAGGGGTAAAGCGGGGTCTGGCAAAAACAATGTCGCAGGGATCAAGCCGCGCGGATCGCGTCGCCCAGATTGATATCGCCGCCCTCGACGATGCGGCAATTCAGGCCGGACCGATGCGTCAGCAGATCACATACGGCCTTGCCCGTCACCAGATCCAGATATTTGCACGGCGTGTTCAGCCGCCCGCCTTCCAGCAGCACGGGGCCAACCCAGAACTGCCGCCCGACAAGGTGATTGAGCGGTACACCCTCGGTCGTCAGGTTGCGGCGATGTTCGTGCGGGGCAAGGTCAATGGCGTGGTCACGGCGCAGCGCGATCAGGGTTTCAATTTCAATCATTGTCACTTCGCGGATATCAGCGAACTGCGAATAGGTGCCTGTGCCCGCGGCATAACGGTCACCCTCGATGCCTTCGCCGGGGATCAGGATCGCGGTTTCCTGCGCCTGCATTGGCGCGCGGGCCATGGGGGCCGTGTGAATATGCAACAGTTTGCCGCGCCACATGGGGTCTGCCTCCGTCAGGGTATGCTGCATGGGTCAGGCTTTCTGGCCTTGCGTCAACGAAAATCCGCCATGCGTCGCCGCCACGAAGGCCGCGATCCTGACTGCATCCTTGATGCCAGGCGCGGATTCCACACCCGAGGACACATCGACCTGCCGCGCACCTGTCAGGCGCACCGCTTCAGCCACATTATCCGCCGTCAGCCCGCCTGCCAGCATCCAAGGCCGCAGCCATTTGCGCCCCACCAGCAACCGCCAGTCAAAGACCAGCCCGTTGCCCCCCGGTAGATCGCCCCTGCGTGGCGGCTTGGCGTCGA
The DNA here is from genome assembly GCA_031396505.1 of Rhodobacterales bacterium. Lineage (GTDB taxonomy): Bacteria > Pseudomonadota > Alphaproteobacteria > Rhodobacterales > Rhodobacteraceae > JAAFHS01. The sequence continues at coordinate 2,166 of JANNKX010000053.1, read as the reverse complement.
TCAGCAACTGATCGGCGGCAAGGCTCATCTCCATCAGCCCGGCCAGATCGCCCTCATCTGCCACACCCATCGCCTTCATCACCGGCAGGCCATAGCGGGCGCGCACCTGCGCCACACGATCAGGCGTTTCGTGCCCGTGGAGCTGGATCATGTCCAACGGCACGCCGTCCACGATGGCATCAAGGCTGGCATCATCCGGATCAACCACCAAGGCCACTTTCGCAAGACCCGGCGGCGCTTCTAGCGCCAGCGCCTTTGCTTGCACCATGGTCAGATTGCGCGGGCTTTTGGCAAAGAACACGAACCCCGCATAGGCCGCACCCGCACGGGCCACCGCCTGCACATCGGCCACCGTGCGCAAGCCGCAAATCTTGACACGCACATCCGGCATCACCGCGCCTGTTTGCCATCAAGCAGCGCCAGAATATCATCCTGCGGGCCTGCTTTGGTATCGCGCAGCACCGCCAGTTCTCGCTCCAGCCGCAGCACTTCGCGCGATTTGGTGCTGGCGGCGGTGCGATGCTTGGCCTCGCGCAGCCATTCCCAGACGAACCCGATCAGCAGTCCCGCGACGATGCCTGCAAAGATCACCAGAAACAGCGGCAGGTCGGCCGACACCGACAGACCCAAAAAGGCCGCCATGTCATCAGGCAGCAGCCGCACATTCACCGATCCGCGGTTTGCCAGTGCAACCACCAGCAGACACAGGCCCAGAACGGCGATCAGAACATAGCGTAAATTGCGAAGCATCGGTCACGCCCTGAATGAAACAGCGACCCCGACTATCGGCGGAATGGACGCGGGCCGCAAGGCCAGCCTTTACTTGGCGTTCAGCCGATCGCGCAAAAGCTTGCCGGTCTTGAAGAACGGCACCTTCTTGTCATCGACCTTGACCGATTCCCCGGTGCGTGGGTTGCGCCCTACGCGGGCATCGCGCGCCTTGACCGAAAACGCGCCAAATCCGCGCAGTTCGACCCGGTCGCCCTTGGCCAACGCTTCGATGATTTCCTCGAACACCGTGTTCACAATCCGCTCCACATGGCGTTGTGTCAGGTGCGGATTTTCATCCGCGATTTTCTGGATCAGTTCCGAACGGATCATCCGATGCCCCCCTGTGGTCACCCCAATCGGCGGGGACGCCACGATGTGTTATGACGATGACTATAGGCGCAATAAAACCCGCCACACAAACGAAAACAAAGGAATACCCCCCGAAACCAAAAGGGCCCCGCAAGTTTGCGGGGCCCTTTGTTGCCGTAAGCGCGCCAATCAGTTCTTGTCGCCGCCCTTCAGTGCCGCGCCAAGGATATCGCCCAGCGATGCGCCCGAATCGGACGAGCCATACTGTTCGACCGCCTCTTTCTCTTCCGCGATCTCGCGTGCCTTGATCGACAGGCCCAGTTTGCGGGTCTTGGGATCAATGTTGGTTACGCGCACGTCGATCTTGTCGCCGACCTGAAAACGCTCAGGCCGCTGATCAGCACGGTCGCGCGACAGGTCCGAACGACGAATGAACGACTTCGCGCCGTTGTATTCGACCTCAACACCACCTTCTTCGATCGCACTCACTGCGACGGTGATGATGCCGCCACGTTTCACGCCATCAACGGCATCGGTGAAGTTGTCTTCGCCCAGCGCCTTGATCGACAGGCTGATGCGTTCCTTTTCAACGTCCACTTCGGTGACCGAGGCTTGCACCGTGTCACCCTTGCGGTAGTTCTGGATCGCCTCTTCGCCGCGCTGATCCCAGCTGATGTCCGACAGATGCACCATGCCGTCGATATCGTTATCAAGGCCAACAAACAGACCGAATTCGGTGATGTTCTTGACTTCGCCTTCGATATTGCTGCCCACGGGATGCGTTTCCGCAAAGACTTCCCACGGGTTGCGCTGTGTCTGCTTCAGGCCCAACGACACACGCCGCTTGGCGCTGTCAATCTCAAGGACCATGACATCCACTTCCTGCGAGGTGGACACGATCTTGCCGGGGTGGACGTTCTTCTTGGTCCAGGACATTTCCGACACGTGCACCAGACCCTCAACACCGGCTTCCAGCTCCACAAAGGCGCCGTAATCGGTGATGTTGGTGACGCGGCCCTTGTGCAGGGTGCCAAGCGCATACATCTTTTCAACAGCATCCCACGGATCGGATTGCAGCTGCTTCAT
>JANNKX010000017.1:0-3449 GCA_031396505.1 Rhodobacterales bacterium | reverse complement strand
TGATATGGATCAGTGCCGCCTCACGGATGGTCATCCTGGGTTCACTGCAATCCGCACGGATCATCACGGGCTGTTATTTCGCGACTGATGGCCCCAAGCGCGCTCCGACCTAAACGGGATCTGGCTTGCACGCTTGGTCATATAGTGGACAAGGCGGAATTCTGCGAACTGGCATCGTTCCGTATCCTGAACAATTTCTGAAGTGCGCGCTGGACTGGTTCGGCGGCCAACGGACCCGTCGAAATCAGCGAGGCCTGCAAAGTGTCCGCAAGACACGGCAAACCGCGACATCGCCGCGCACATGGAGGTGGATGTGGATGTGATGCGAATGAGTTGGGGTGGCGCCAGAATCCAGACCGTCGGACCTGTGGCTTCGATAGAAAATCACTGAAAGATGACAAGACCTTCATCTCTTCGGGGATATCGGTTCAGCGCCTAAAACTGGATTGCGAGCTACTTCCCGGTCTTTGGACAGTTTTCCACGGATCAGCTCAAGAGAGGTAAGAATTCGATCCGCCTGCAGCGCGCATGGCGAAGTAAAGCGGTTTCGAATTCTATTTTTGAACAGACTCAGTGGAAATCCCGCGATTTGGGAATGACGCGGACATCCCTTGGATGGCGATGTGTTCCGCTAGGGACGGGTTTGCGCACCTCGTCCGCGCGGGCAAGCGGCACCTTCATGGAATCGTTTGACAGACGGTCCAGTGCATCACTGCGGTCAGCCAGATGGGTCGCGACAACATGGATGACGTCGGCGTCGCGTTGCAGGGTGCCGCGCACGTCGATCAGCCGAGACTGCATGATAACGCGGCGGAACGTCTCAAATACTTTTGGCCAGACAACCAGATTGGCGACACCTGTTTCATCCTCCAGCGTGATGAAGCAGACGCCCTTGGCGCTGCCGGGTCTCTGGCGGATCAGGACGATTCCGGCCAGTAAGACCTGCGTTCGGTTACGCAGGCGCGCCAGATCGACGGCGGGCGCATAGCCCTGCCGCGTCAGGCTTTTGCGCAGGAAGGCCATCGGATGCGCTTTCAGCGACAGGCGCAGGGTCTGGTAATCGGCGATGACATGTTCGCAATTGGGCATTTGCGGCAGGGCGAACTGTGCCTCCTGTCCTTCATCGCGGGTGTCCGAAAAAAGCGGCAGGTCCGGCGCATCCCTCAGCGCCCGCGCATCCCAGAGCGCCTGCCTGCGGTCCAGCGCCATGGCGCGGAACGCGTCGGCGGCAGCCAGCCTGCGCATGGTGCCCGCGTCCAGCTTTGCCCGCGCCTTCAGGTCCTGCAGATCGGTGAAGGGCGCATCCCGGGCGGCGATCAGCCGGTGCGCCATGATCGCTATCATCCCGTCCACCTGCCGCAGGCCGAGACGCACCGCAAAACCCCCCGGCCCGATAGGTTCCAGCGTGTTGTCCCAATCGCTGTAGTTCACGTCGGGTGCATGCACCGTCACCCCGTGTTCGCGCGCGTCGCGGACGATCTGGGCGGGGGCATAGAACCCCATCGGTTGCGAATTCAGCAGGGCCGCGCAGAACACATCCGGGTAATGCAGCTTGATCCACGACGAGATATAGACCAGCAGTGCAAAGCTGGCGGCATGGCTTTCGGGAAAGCCGTATTCACCAAAGCCCTTGATCTGGTCGAAGCAGCGCTGCGCGAAGTCCGGATCATACCCCCGGTCGATCATCCGTCCGACCATCTTCTGTTGCAGCTTTTCGATCGTGCCGCGTGACCGGAAGGTCGCCATCGCCTTGCGCAGCTCATTCGCCTCCGCCGGGCTGAACTTGGCGGCGTCGATGGCAATTTTCATCGCCTGCTCCTGAAAGATCGGCACGCCGAGGGTGCGGCCAAGGATCTTTTTCAGCTCATCGGGGTCATGCTCGGGTCCGGGCGAGGGGTAGGCCACCACCTCTTTCCCGCTGCGGCGGCGCAGGTAGGGATGCACCATGTCACCCTGAATTGGCCCCGGTCGGACGATGGCGACCTGGATAACCAGATCATAAAAGGCGCGCGGTTTCAGGCGCGGCAGCATGTTCATCTGCGCCCGGCTTTCGACCTGGAACGTACCCAGACTGTCGCCCTTGCACAGCATGTCATAGACCGCCGCGTCCTCCTTCGGCACGGTTGCCAGATTGAAGCGTTTCCCATGATGCGCGTCGATCAGATCAAACGCCTTGCGGATGCAGGTCAGCATGCCAAGCGCCAGCACATCGACCTTCAGGATGCGCAGCTCGTCAATGTCGTCCTTGTCCCACTCGATGAACGTCCGGTCCGCCATCGCCCCGTTGCCAATGGGCACGGTCTGGGTCAGTGGCGTCTCGGTCAGGATGAAGCCGCCCACATGCTGCGACAGATGCCGCGGCATGCCGATCATCTGATCCGCCAGCTTGATGGTGCGCGCCATCAGCGGATCGTTCAGGTCCAGCCCCGCCTCGGCCGCCTCTTTCGCCCCCACCTCGCGCCCCCAACTGCCCCAGATCGTCTTGGCAAGCGCGGCGGTCACGTCCTCGGACAGGCCCATCACCTTGCCCACCTCGCGGATCGCCATGCGGGGGCGATAGTGGATGACGGTGGCACACAGGCCCGCCCGGTGGCGACCATACTTCTGATAGACGTGCTGGATCACCTCTTCCCGCCGCTCATGCTCGAAATCGACGTCGATGTCGGGGGGTTCGCGGCGCTCCTCGCTGATGAACCGCTCGAACAGCAGGTCGTGTTTCGACGGGTCAACCGCCGTGATCCCCAGCACATAGCACACCGCCGAATTAGCCGCCGAGCCGCGCCCCTGACACAGGATCGGCGGGGTCACCTTGGTCCGGGCGAACTGGATGATGTCATGCACAGTCAGGAAATACTGGGCGATGTTCAATTTCGCGATCATCGCAAGTTCCTTGTGCAGAACCGCGCGGGTCTTGTCCGGCAGGCCATCAGGATAGCGCCATGCGGCACCCAGCCAGGTCAGATCTTCCAGATGGCTTTGCGGGGTTTTCCCTGCCGGAATGGTCTCTTGCGGGTATTCGTAGGAAAGCTCACGCAGATCAAAGCTGCAGGCATCCGCCACCTCCCGCGTGGCCCGGATGGCATGCGGCCACTCGGCGAAAAGCCGGACCATCTGGGCGGGCGATTTCAGGTGGCGTTCGGCGTTGGCGTCCAGCAGAAACCCCGCACGGGTGATCGTCGTCTTGTGCAGGATGCAGATCATCACGTCCTGCAGGGGGCGGCGGTCTGGGGCGTGGTAATGGACGTCGTTGGTTGCGAGGATCGACTGGCCATTCTGGCGCGCCAGCCCGTCCAGCCGGTTGATCCGCGCCCGGTCATCGCCACGATAAAGATAGCTTGCCGCGACATAGCGCAGTGTCGGCAGGCGGTTTGCAAGGCGGGCAAGATCGGCGGCGAAAGGATCAAGGTCCGCAGGTGGCAGGACGATCAGCTGCACCCCATCGGCATGGG